>NZ_SFBY01000161.1:0-69160 GCF_007095505.1 Microcystis sp. M_QC_C_20170808_M3Col | reverse complement strand
ATTGATAGCCTGTTAAATTCCCTTGTTTCCACCACCTCCAAGCCGTTCGATAACTTATTCCTGTTTTTTTTGCATAGTCTGATAGTTTCATGTCTATATATTACCATGCCTGACTATATTTGTATTGAAACTTTACAATACCCTCCGCTCAAAGACAGGGACAACCTTTGATCCTAGCCCATCGATAGAAAAACTACTATTAGGGCCACTGGTAGCAACAAGGTGAACGGTGACAGAACTTAACGGCCTATGATTAAAGAAACGAGGAATCAGAACCCTAAATAAATCCTCGCTCCGCCATTGCCTTGATTCTCCCTGATAATTATGGGACTTTTTGCCCGTCACCAAAACCTCCGTCAGTGGTTTAAATCCCAACACTTCGGACGTAGCGCAACCGATAGTCGCTATGCTTTACTGGTAGCCTGTTTAATCGGAATTCTCTCCGCCCTTGCCGCTATTATCCTGAAATTGGGGATCGGTTGGTTAGGTGGTTGGCGGGTGCATCTAGTAGCCAATTCCTCTCCTTTCCTAGTTTTGCCCCTCGGCGGTTTTCTGCTCGGTTACAGCGCCGGTTGGATTGTCGAACACTTCTCCCCCGCAGCCGCCGGGGGTGGTATTCCCCAAGTAAAAGCGGCCTTAGCTAAATATCCTTTGCCCCTGTCTTGGCGGGTCGCCCTAGTAAAAATGATCGGGGCGATCCTGATCCTTGGCGGTGGTTTAACCCTTGGTCGTCGCGCCCCCACGGTACACATCGGGGCGGCCCTAGCGGCCCAGTTAAGCGTCTGGCTGCCCACCAGTCCCGATCACCGTCGTCAGATGATCGCAGCCGGGGCAGCTGCGGGGTTAGCGGCCGGTTTTACTACTCCCATCGCTGGCGTTCTCTTTGTGATCGAGGAATTAATGCGCGATGTTTCTAGTATGACCCTAGAAACGGCGATCGTGGCTTCCTTTACCGGGGCCGTGGTTTCGATGATGCTGCAGAATACCCCCTCAATGATCACTGAATATGCCAATATTAGCTTCTCTGCCCAAGAAATACCCATTTATTGCCTTTTGGGGGTTTTAGCGGGCTTATTGGGGGCTTTATTCAATCAAGGCATCCTTTTTTGTAGCCAGATGCAGCGGCGTTGGCGGTTATCTCTGGCTTGGCGCATCGGTCTGGTCAGCTGGTTATCGGGAACGGTAGTGGCTTTTTTACCCGACTTTTTTCGAGATAATACCGGTTTACGGGAATTTTTGCTGGCGGGGGAATTGAGTTGGCAGAATACCGCCCTCGCTTTCGTCGTCTATTTTTTCCTGACCATGATTGCCTACAGTTCCGGCGCCCCGGGAGGACTCCTCGCCCCCGCTTTGGTGTTGGGATCCTGTTTGGGGTTTCTGGTGGGGGGAATCGGGACGAAAATTATCGGTTTCGGCAGCGAAGCTAGTTATGCTTTAGCGGGCATGGGGGCCTTTTTTACGGGAGTAGTCAGGGTTCCGGTAACGGCGATCGTGATTGTCTTTGAACTGCATCGCAATTTTAATGTTGTGCTGCCCCTGATGTTGACCTGTGCCGTTTCTTATATCACTGCCGAAAGCATTCACCCCGGTTCCCTCTATCAGCATTTACTTTCCGCTAGTGGCATTATTCTCAACGAAGAAACCCCTTCTAATGATGTGCTGGCCCATCTGTCGGCTATGGATGTGATGCAATCGCAGGTGGAAATTCTGCCGGCGGATTTACCCCTGGGGGAAGTGGTGAAAATTATGTCCCGTTCCCATCATCGCGGTTTTCCCGTGGTGGAACAGGGGCGACTATTGGGGATTTTTACCCAAAGTGATCTGGATAAATGGCGATCGAAAAACAGTCAAACGGTCCTACGGGAGATGATGACTCCCAATCCCATTACTGTGGCTCCCCAGGCAGCGTTAAGCGATGTTTTATTTCTGTTAAATCGCTATCAGCTTTCCCGTTTACCCGTTACCGATGGTCAAAAACTGGTGGGGATCATTACCCGCACCGATATTATTCGGGTGGAAGCCGATCAATTGGGGGGAGTTTGTCAACTGCCCCAACGCAGTACCCCTTCCTATGTGGTTTATCAAACCCGTTCCCCGGCCGTGGGAATAGGCCGGATTTTGTTACCTATTGCCAATCCCGACACCGCTACCGCTTTGTTTAAAATTGCTGCTGCGATCGCCCGTGAACGCAATTATGAAATAGATTGTCTCTATGTGATTACTGTGCCTCGTCTTAGTTCTCCGGCGGAAGTCAGGGTAGATACGCGGGAAGGACGCAAATTACTTCATCGTCTCGAAAGATTAGCCCGACAGCAGAATATATCTGTTCATACACAAATTTCCGTGGCTCAGGATATCGCCGACGGGATTTTGGCCACGATTCGCGAACGACACAGCAATTTATTAATTATGGGTTGGACTGGGGAAAAATCGACCACTGGGGAGATTTTCGGGTTTTTAGTCGATACTTTGATTGCTGAAGCCCCCTGTGAAACCATCTTGGTAAAATTGGGGACAAAGGATTGTTTTCCCAACGATCTTAATCGGGAAAGGATGTGGCTGATTCCCACCGCCGGCGGTCCCAATGCCCAACGCGCTTTAGCATTATTGCCTAGTTTGCTGTCTTTGTCCGAGTCTTCGGATCATCCCAAACTTTGGTTATGTAAAATCTATTCCCCGACGGAGTTACTGCCAGCTCTGTCCACTTTGGAAGTTTTACAAGCATCTTTACAGAAAGCGATCGCACAGCCGATTGTACCTTTACCGATTTGTTCGGCCTCTCCGGCCGAGGCGGTGATTCATCTGGTAGAATCGGAGGATTGTTCTTTGGTGCTTTTGGGTGCGTCCAGGGAAAGCTTGCTCAATCAGTTCTTAAATGGCAATATCCCCTCGACGATTGCCCGTGCGGTTAATTGCACTGTGATTCTCGTGCGAGGGGAATTATCAGATTAGGTTATTAGCTAGGCGGAAGCTAAAGTTAAGCCGAAGGGTACGGTATTGTCAATTTTCGCCCCTTGACTTTCCTCTAGGGAATGGGGATAGAATATTTCCCTGTCTAGTTGACCATCGGAGTCATCCTCATCCCCATCGCTGATATAAAGGCGTTCACAGGGGATGTTATCGGAAAGGATGGCGCTGGCTATCATCCCCGTATGAATCTCTAAGAAAGCATCCGCTAGGGTCTCAAATACTAAACGCTGCCCGGGAAAAACCACCCTTTCAAAATACCAGTTAGCAATATTGGTGATGCGAACAATTTGAATATGACTGGTCGCATTGACATAGCAACAAAGAATACTATTTTTCTTGCCGTTGGGGAGGGGATCGAGAATCTGTGCCATAGCAATTGGGGTGATCTTAAAGTGGGTTTCTCATCGCTCCTTCACCCTAACATCCTTTGATCCCCGATAGTTGTAAAGATGATTACATTACTCTGATAAAAATCTACCAATCGCTTTTTCTGGTGATAGAAGGCGGTTTTTATTAAAAAATCATTAAATTTAACTAATGCCTAGTTTTGGCTATTTGTCAAGGGGGGAACTACGTTTTTTTGCTGTTTTTCTTGATTTTTTGCCCAGCTATTTATCGCTCAATTTTGTTGACGGTTTCAGGATTATAGAAACCGAGGTAATTTTTGTCAAGTTAGATACCTCTTGCTCTTGATATCCTCGATCTGGTTGACTAAAAAGGGGCGGCCTGTGCTGGGACTGATAAGTTTTACAGTGCTGGGGATAATAATCCCTCGATTGTTCGGGGTTTCTAGGCAAATTTCCCCTGAGAATCCCCGTCTTTTGCAAGCGGGGAGATGTCAACTCATCAATAATTGGGACTCTATCAATCAATTTTCCCAGCCGAAGCAGCATTAACTATAAACTTGCTAAAACCTCTTTAGCGGCGGCCAAAGTCCGTTCGATATCGGCCTCTGTGTGAGCTAAGGAAGTAAAACCAGCTTCAAACTGGGAAGGAGCTAGATAAACGCCTCTTTCCAACATTCCCCGATGAAAACGACCGAATTTAGCCACATCGGCCTTTTTGGCCCCTTCATAGTTATGCACGGGGTTGCCAGTGAAAAACATCCCGAACATGGCACTGATATGACCTCCAGAAACGCTATGACCAGCATCTCTGGCCACTTTCAGTAGCCCTTCAGTTAAGGATTTGGTCACTTTATCGAGATATTCGTAGGTGCCGGGGTGCTGAAGTAACTCTAGGGTTTTAATTCCCGCCGTCATAGCCAAGGGGTTGCCGGATAAGGTTCCCGCTTGGTACATCGGGCCGGCCGGAGCGACCATAGCCATAATATCGGCGCGACCGCCGTAGGCCCCCACCGGCAGCCCACCGCCGATAACTTTGCCGAGGGTGGTTAAATCGGGGGTGATGCCGAATTTTTCCTGAGCGCCACCGTAGGCGATGCGGAATCCGGTCATTACCTCATCAAACATTAATAAGGCCCCGTATTCCTTGGTTAATTCCCGCAATCCTTCTAAAAAGCCAGCATCCGGCACGATAAAGCCGGCATTACCCACCACTGGCTCTAAAATCACCCCGGCAATCGAGTCGGGATTCTCGACAAAGAGGGCTTTTACCGCTTCCAGGTCATTGTAGGGGGCGGTTAAAGTGTTGTTAGTGGTGGTTTTGGGAACCCCCGGCGAGTCGGGTAGGCCCAGGGTCGCTACACCAGAGCCGGCTTTCACGAGGAACATATCGGCGTGACCGTGGTAACAGCCCTCGAATTTGATGATTTTATCCCGGCCGGTAAAAGCCCGCATTAAGCGCAGGACGGACATACAGGCTTCGGTGCCGGAATTGACAAAACGCACCATTTCGATGCTGGGAACGGCATCAATCACCATTTCAGCAAGAATATTTTCCTCGACACAGGGAGCGCCGAAACTGGTTCCTTTGTCTAGGGCCTGGTGCAGGGCGGCAATCACTTCGGGATGGGCATGACCACAGATAGCCGGCCCCCAAGTTCCCACATAGTCGATATATTCGTTACCGTCCACGTCGCGAATATAGGCCCCTTTGACGCTTTCAAAAACGATGGGTTGACCACCGACGGATTTAAAGGCCCGCACGGGGGAACTTACACCCCCCGGCATTAATTTTTGAGCGGCTGTAAAGATTTCTTTCGATTTTGTTGTTTGATACGAAGATGTGCTAACCAATCCTGTCTCCTTGTCTATTTGAGTCTATTGGTTCTGGGGGAGGCCCAGAGCTTTGTTTTGTTAACTTCCTGCTGCTTGTTCCATTTTAAAGATCACCGGCCTACATTTAACGCAATTTTTTCGCTAAGAAAGGCGCTGGTCGGCTAAAGTCTCGCTATTCTTGACTTGTAGCTTGATGGTTAACAGCTGATGTAATTGGCTGAGAAAGGGCAAAAATTTCACTGTTGACAATTTTTCCACAATCTTTTCAGAATTGCGGTAAAAACCTAGCAATGGCCGAAGTTATTGCTATTGATAGATTTTAGCCCGGAAAGAGCGATCGAAAAAAGCTCTGGTTTTCCACAGATTTTCCACAGGGGAATTCTTGCTATTATTTTTTAGCGTACAAAAAAACTATTCCTGCTATGAAATTTACCAGTAGTCAAAGCGAACTCAACAGCAATTTATCCCTAGTTAGTCGGGCCGTTGCCAGTCGTCCTACCCATCCGGTGTTGGGAAATGTTCTCTTTTGTGCCGATGAGGAAAAGGGCGAAATTAGCCTGACTGCCTTTGATTTGAGTTTAGGGATTCGCACCAGTTTTCGGGCCGAGGTGGTGGAAGGGGGCAAAATTACCCTGCCGGCAAAATTGCTTAACGATATTGTCTCTCGTTTGGGAGAAGGGGAAATCACTATCTCTGTGGAAGAAAACGAGAATGATGAGGAGCATAGTCTCGCTTTTCTAAAAACTGCCTCGGCACAGTTCCAAATTCGCGGTATGAAAGCCGATGAGTTCCCAGAATTGCCCACGGTGGCCGATGGGGAAATTGTTAATTTACCTATAGTTGCCTTGACAGAGGGACTAAAAGGTGCATTGTTTGCCGCTAGTGGCGATGAAACTAAACAGGTGTTGACGGGGGTGCATTTAACTAAAACCGTCGATTGTCTAGAATTTGCCGCTACAGACGGTCATCGTTTAGCGGTGGTACAAACTCCCCTAGAGGAGGTGGAAAGTGCCTCTGGTGGCTTTAATGTCACCATTCCGGCCCGGGCCCTGCGAGAATTGGAAAGAATGATGGCAACAAAACAAAATATCGAGACTATTACTCTGCATGTGGATGATTCTCAAGTCATCTTTGAAATGGGGGAACAGAGGTTAACCAGTCGTAAGTTAGAAGGGGCCTATCCCACTTATAATCAGTTAATTCCTAAATCCTTCGAGCGTTCTTTGGTTTTAGACCGCAAACAATTAATCCGTTGTTTGGAATTAGTGGCGGTTTTATCGGACCAAAAGAATAACTTAGTCAAGTTTAGCCTCGATAGCGAAAATGACCGTTTATCCCTAGCGGTGGAATCTCCTGATTTAGGTAGCGCTAAAGAGTCCATGGCGGCGACAATTCAGGGAGAAAGTGGCGATATTGCCTTTAATGTTAAATATTTGATGGACGGTTTGAAGGCTTTACCCAATAATGATATCCAAATGCAGTTAAATGCTAGTACCCAACCGGTTATTTTTACCCCCTTGGGAGGTTTAAAGATGACCTATTTGGTGATGCCGGTACAAATTCGTCAGTAGTTCTGACTTAATCGAAACCGTGGGATGTGTTTTTAACCTATCCCATTTTTGATCCTGTTAACTCAATCCTATTTTTTCGCCAAAGGATTGGGTTTATTTTCTCTATTTTGGCGATATACTGTTGATAATTGAACAACTTCACGGATTGAATTGATATGTTATTATCTAATCCTGAAACAATTCAGAATATTCTTTGGCAAGGACAACTAAAATTGAGAAATCGAAATAGGGACTCAAAACCCTTGTACTTTTATAGATTCCCTCTGGGGACTTATTCAGCAAACCCTATCTAGTTTGTGCCGTCCATCTGGGGGGGGTGACTAGCGATTTCTAGCTTAACCGGCGTTCGGGATAACGCTATAGAAGGGAGTGTTAGAAAACCTTTGCCAATTCTAGATTCTCAACCCCTTGGTTAGCAGGAGAGCGCTAATAATAAGTCCTCCCTACCGATGGACTGGGTTTTACATCAATCTGCTTAACCCGAACTCAGTTTAATTTAGGCTTTTCTGCCGAAAACAAAAGATAATCATCAAACGCCATAAACCAACCCCGATTTCTTGACCAAGCTTCAAGTCCAGGGTTATCTTTCTGGAGATCGATAACTAAATCATGCTTACTAATCCCTTGGCTAATCTGGGCAAAATAATGAACCATTGCCGGCCAAACATATTCACTAATAGATAAAGCTTGGATATTAACAAATCCATGCTTTTTGAGTTTTTCTACATAAGTATGTCGGTCGTATTGATTAGCAAAGGGAATACACATTTTCTTACTATTAACCCGCAGCCAGAAGTTAATTTCTCGACCCACTCTAGGCAAACAATCCGCTATAGCCAACCTTCCACCGGGCTGCAAAACTCGAAAAGCTTCCGCAAAAAAATCCTCACGAGTGTCAAAATGAAAAGCACATTCTAAAGCGGTCAACTTATCAAAAGAATTCTCAGGAAAAGGGATTTGAGTAGCCGAGCCGACTTGAAGTTTTATCCTGTCCGATAACCCTGCTTTAGCTACTCTTTCTTGAGCAATTTCTACTTGTAACTCGGTTGTATTTAGACCGATAATTGAGCCAACATTGTTTTCTCTTACCCAGAGTAAATCCTGTTCAGCAAAACCGAAACCGACATCCAAAAGGTGATCTCCGGCTTTAAGTTCGGCTACTTCGGCTAATTTACGCGCTAAAGCGGCACAAGCTCCGTTATAAGTTGTTTCTTCTTTCCAATAACCAAAATTAAGCCATTGGGGAAAATTAGGATCCTGAAGATGAGGATCGCGTTTCGCTATATTAGTATAAAGTTCAGAAACTTGAAACTGATCTTGCAAAAACGCCATTTCTCGAGCTGGATTAAGGACAAATTGTTTGATGATTGCCCAGCGATTACGCCATTCATCTTTGAGGGGAATTTTGCCGATGTTTTCCAAATTATTATCCTCCTAAGGATTTTTCAGAAATATTGCCATTTTTAATTAACCGAATCCCTGAGATTCTCTAGATGCTTTAAAAAAGATTCCACACCTCTGGATTAATCATATAAGGGGGCTTCTCTCCCTGAAGCACTTGTAATATTTGATTCGCCGCCGAAACAGCAGCCGCTAGACTCGCTTCAGGGGTTACTCCGGCTAAATGAGGTGAGAGAATGACATTCTCAAAATTATATAAAGGATTATCTAAAGCCGGCGGTTCTGGTTCAAAGACATCTAGGGCGCATCCAGCTATCAATTTTTGATTAAGGGCGATCCCTAAATCCTTTTCACAAACGACTTTTCCCCGGGAGGTATTAATTAAAAAAGCTGTTGGTTTCATCTTTTTAAAAACTGAGATATTAAACATTTCCCGTGTTTCACTTGTTAGTTCAGGATGCAAAGAAACAAAGTCCGATTCAGCCAGAAGAACATCTAAATCTTTGACCCAAGTTGCTCCTACTGTCTCCGCTTTGCTGGCTGGAACATAGGGATCATAAGCTAATACTCTCATCCCCAGTGCTAGGTTACATTTGTGAGCCACCAGAGTACCAATTCTTCCTAAACCCACAATACCAAGGGTCTTGTTTTCGAGTTGAATCGGTTGGATCTGATTGCGAATTAAATAGTTACCCTTTTTCACACAATGATCTAAAAAAGGGAGCTTTTTGGCAAGGGCTAAAATCATAGATAAGGTGTGTTCTGCTACAGATGTAGTTGACATTCCGGGATTATTAACAACGATAACACCCTGTTCTGTTGCTGCCATAATATCAATAGAATCTGTGCCAAATCCAGAGGTACTAATTACTTTTAAGTGTTTTGCTAATCGGATTGATGAAGCCTCTAACTTATTAGGATAACGCACAAATACGCCAGATACTTCTTGAATGGCCTCATTAATTTTATCCAGTGTAGGGTTGGACAAAATCTCTATATTAGTAGATTCTTCAAGAAGTTTTTCCCCCGCTTCATCATACATTTTTCCGATTAAAAGAACCCTGGGTTTTTGAATATCCATAGTCAGAGTTTTTGGTGAAGTAGTAGTCATCGTAATTTTTCCTAAATTGAGTTTTAGCAATGAAACAGTTACAGAGATTTTGAGGATCGATAATCATCTATGGAAACAAGTCGCCAACTAGAATCCTCTAAAAGTTCTAACACCCATTGATGATACTTAAATAAACTTTCTCTATGTCCTACGCTAATAAAAGTTGTCTGTGCTTTTTGTAACTGCTGATATAAGGTTTGTTCGTTGTTCAAATCTAAAGCACTTGTGGCTTCATCTAAGATTACATAGCGGGGATGGGTTACTAACAATCGGGCAAAAGCAAGGCGTTGTTGTTCTCCTAAAGATAATATATTTTCCCAAGGGACTTCCGCATCAAAGCCATGAACTTTTGTGGCTATATTTTGAAGATTAACTTGTTGTAAAACGGATTCAAGTTCTCCATCGGTCATTTCACGGGTTGTTTTAGGATAAAGCAACTGTTCTCTGAGAGTTCCTAAAATAATATAAGGACGTTGAGGTAAAAAGAGAAATTGTTCTAAGGGAGGTCGTTTTAAACAACCAGTTCCTGCATTCCATAAGCCCGCAATAGCTCTTAATAGAGAACTTTTACCTCGTCCACTTGGTCCGACAATTAATAAACCCTCGCCTGGTTCGATAGATAGGGATAAATGTTGAACAATTACCTTTTCATAATCTGGTGTTTGTAAAGTAACATCCTCAAACTCGATCTGATTTTTTTCAAGGGTTTTAATGGTACTAGCATCCTTGGGTTGTTGTCCCATTTCTTCTAAGACCGAAGAAAATTCAGATAGACGCTCAACATAACTGGAAAATCTGCCCAAAGAACCAAATTCAAGGATTAACTCAGAAAAACCATTAGCAAACATACTGCAAGCAATAATAGCCTGATTAACTTGTCCGAAATCAATTTCCCCGCGAATATAGGCTGGAGCGAAGACGACAAAGGGAAATATTTGAATAACTGAGCGATAACTTCGACTAAAAATGTCTTGATTTTTCTCCCAATCAATCTTACTGAGAGAATTTCTGACGAGATTATTAAATCGACGTTGAATTATTTTAAACTCTTGATTTTCGCCTTGAAAAAAGGCAATGGATTCAGCATGATTCCGAACATGAGTTAAAGTGTAGGTGTAATTAGCTTTGGATTCCAGTTCTTCTTGACTAATCTTATCTAATTCTCGACTTAAAGAAACAGCAATTAGGTTGCCGATAATTGTATAAGCCACTAGAATCAAGGCGGCTAGTCGGGAAATTGAGAAAAGAATTACTAAAAAAGTCGTCATTTCTAAGACTTTTTCTAATAAAATAGCCCCAAAATTAACAGCATTTCTAGCAATGGGTTCTATTTCTTGAGAGATCCTTTGATCTGGATTATCCACATCGGATCTAAAATTAATTTTATAATAAGCGCGATGGCTCAAATATTGGGTAACAACCTGCTGATTTAGCCATTCATACCAATCCAGAATAATTCTTTTTTTAACAAATTTAGAAAATGCAGTAAACAGGGTAATTAAAAGTAATCCTAAGCCATAAAGTAATAAACTTGTCATAAACTTAGAGGCATTTTTATCTTGAATAATGACATCAACCAAATAGCGATTAACGAAGCTATTAACTGCATTAGAGGCCACCAGTCCAACAATTACTAAAACAAGGAGAAACAGCATTCCCCATGAACTTATTACCTCTGAAAATGTCCTTCCTTTAGGATCGGTTGGATACCAGTAAGGAGCGGCAATCAATTTCAAATTATCAAAAAATTGATGAGAACTTTTGGCGGTTTCTTGTTGAAAAAATGGAGTTTGCATAGTTTTAATATAGGGTAACTTTTAGGAAATGCCTTGAATTTTTTTTAACTTCAAGCTTTCTAACTTCAAGGCTTAGGATTATTTAATCTCCTAAAAAAGCCTCCAAATCAGTAAGTTCTTGTAAGATTAAATCCTCACTAATCTCCTGCTGAACTTCAGTGAAGTTAATCATCTTCTGGGCTGTTTTTTGAACTTTTTCACCGAAAATACGGTCAAACAGATAATCAACTAAGCGTCTAATATTAGGAAAGTCAAAGACTAAAGAAGTGGGTAAGAGAACTTCTAATCCTTTCTCTAAACGATTTTTCAATTCAATAGAGGATAAGGAATCAATCCCCATTTCTATCAATCCTTGTTCTGAATCTGGCATAGATTTAATCCCTAAAATAATTCTGACTTGTTTGCTAACATATTCTAACAAATATTCCCGACGTTCTCCTAAAGGAATATCCTCTAAAAGATCCAGTACAGAGTCTGATTCTTGAACAGACTTAATGGGAATTTCTGAGAGTCCTAAATTTTTTAGGAGTGGTTTCTCGCCTTTAAATTGATAGATATTTTTGAAACGAACCCAATCCACATCAGCGATTAAAACTTGTGTTTGATTAGAAGCCATAATAGCATCCATCACCCTCAAGGCCATATCTGGAGCAATTTCCCTGATACCAATCTGTTTGAGCCAGTCCTCATAGTCTTGAGAAACTATACCATTACCCGCCAATAACGCCCAATTTAAAGCCGTTGCGGGAAGCCCTTGAAGATGACGGAAATGAGCCAAAGCATCCAGCCAATGACTAACAGTATCATATAAGCCTTGTTCCTTTGCCCCCCAAATAGCACCCGCCGAAGAAAACAGCACAAAATAGTCTAATTGAGTACCCAAAGATAGTTGATGTAAATTCCAAGAACCCTTAACTTTTGCCTGAAAAACTGCTTCGAGATCCTGCAAAGTACAGTCTTTTAATTGAGCTTGTCGGCCTGAGATTCCGGCAAGATGGAAAATGCCACGCAAGGGATAAGCGGTTTTTTCAATCTGGGTAAATATGGACTGCATAGCCTCAAAATTGCCAACGTCTGCCGAAATCACTTCGATTGATGCTCCTTTTTCCTCTAATTTTCTGATTTTTTCTGATATTTGAGCTAATTCGGCTGCTGAATCCCACAGGAAGCGGGCTGGTAATGAGCGGCGTGTCGTTAAAATGAGATGTTTTGCTCCTAAATTGACTAAATGTTCCGCCAATTCTAAGCCTAGATGTCCTATTCCTCCCGTAATTAGGTAGGTAGCCTCAGGTTGAATCTTAACGGTTTTTGTCTCTAGAGACTTCAGAGGAAGCAGACGAGCAACATAGCCTTGACCTTTGCGGAAGACCAAATGATCCTCATCGTGAGCATGAGTTAATCCTAATAGTAATGCGGTAATATTTTGATTAATATCAAGGTCGGGATCAAGATCCAGCATACCTCCCCATAATTGCGGATTTTCTAGGGCAATAACACGCCCCATTGCCCAAAGAGGAGACTGAAACCCTAAAGAAGGCTGTTCTAATTCAAAGGGTTGGGCCCCCTGAGTGACAAGGAATAATTGAGGGGGATTAGGGATTGTTTGAATAGCTTTGAGAAGATTTAAAAGATAGTTACAGCGATTTAATAAAATGGATTCTGGTTGATCTTTGGCATCACTATTCAAAAGATAAATAATTCGATCTGGAGATGGATTTGACGCAAACCATTCCTCTAATTGTTGTAGTTGATTAGCATTCAAACAAGACTCAGAAGATGATATTTGTGTATTTTTCTCCCCTTGATAAATTATCCGACAGGAATCACACTTTTTAAGTAGTTGCTCTTGAATCGCTAAGGGAAAAGTATTTTGTTGGGGGTCAACATCAGTAAAAATTAGCCAGTTTTTAGCGAGGTTAGGGGAGATTTCGGAACTTTGAGCCAGAATAATACTTTGCTGAAATAAAACACTACCTATTTTTTGATCAGGAGAAACAAATTCTACCTGAGAAAACCCCGATTTAAGCAGAATAGATTCCCAAGTCGATGCTGTAATTATAGGATGATTTGGGCGCAAATGATAATCGCTAAAACGCCACCAACCTTGGGTCAGACCAAAGATTAAATCAATCCAGGAAGATTGCTGAGTTAATTCTAACAGTAATAAATGACCGCCTGGACGTAGTAAACTTTGAATATGAGGCAAGGTTTCCTCTTGTAAATTGGCGGTAGAGTGTAAGACATTAGCTGCGATAATCAAGTCATAAGAATGACAGCAAAACCCTTGGGATCTCGGACTTTTTTCAATATCGAGGACTTTGTATTCTAGTCCAGAAAATTCAGCCAAATTATCTCTAGCTTTCTCTAGAAAGAAGGGGGAAACATCAGTGAATGTGTAGGTAATTTGACGAGACTTACAAGCTTTAAGAACCTGTTGGGTTGTAGCTCCAGTTCCCGCGCCAATTTCGAGAATGCGGAGGGAAGCTGAGGGAGCATAACTTGAGAGTAGAAGTTCAACGGTTTTAGAGATACCCAGATTGAGAATTTTTGCCGAAGATGTATTTTTATAAAACTCGCTGGCTCCTCCTTGTCCATCTTGAGAAAATAGGATAGATAAAGGGGATATTTTTCCCGTAATAATGGCTGCTAAATTTGTGGCAACTTGTCGAAATAGATTGAGTTCTATTTGAGCATTAGGATAATGATTGATTAAATCCTCTACCGCTAAATCAGGATTAGAGTGTTCGGGTTCTTTAACAATTTTCCATAGGGTATTTTGCTTTTCTAAAATGCCGACTTTCGCTAATATTTCTAGAACATGATTCCAGAAAGCTCTATATTCTTGTTTGAGTTCAGCTTGAATAAAACTTTGATCGGGATCAAGAAAGGTATTCATTTGAAAGAGTTCTAAATCTTTCAGAGCTTTAACTACAAAGTCAGCTGCCAGTTTTTCCATTTCGGAAAAAGCGAGAGAAACTCCCATCAATTCTGAGGAGTGTAATTGGGGTTCTAAGTAAACCTCCAAATCCGTTTTAAGGGGGGTCAAATTTTGTAGCTTACCGTTGGCTAAATCCCAGGGAAGCCAAGCTACTTGATAAAGTAATTTGGCAAAATTAAAGTCCTCTTTTTCTTGATAATAGAGTTTAATCAACTGTTGAACAATGGCGGATATTGTTGGTTTTTCATCTTCAGAATAATGACCTGTTTCTAAGAGGGTTTGCATTAAAGTAGTTTTGTCCTTTTCAGATAACATTTTGACCAGATTAGATTCCCGTGGAACAGTTGCAGATGGGGTTTTTAAAGAAATCCAGTGTTGACGTTTTTGAAAGGGATAAGTAGGTAAAGCACATCGTCTAGGATGATAGTCTTGATCAAAACTAAACCAGTCTATCTTTGCACCGCGAACATAAAGTTTGCCCAGACTTTCTAATAAAACTTGCCAATCAGAAAATCCTGAGCGTAAACTGGGTAGAGTTAGAGGTTCAGATGAAGATAGGGATGATTGAACAATTCCTGAGAGAATAGGTTGAGGTCCAATTTCAATAAAGGTATCACATCCGAGAGATTGTAGGAATAAAGCCCCTTGATGAAATTGTACCGTATTTAGTAAATGTTGAAGCCAATACTCAGGAGTCATAATGCTGTCATCAGCAATTTCTCCTGTTAGGTTAGAGACCAGAGAAATTTGAGGTTGACTGAAAGAAGTCTCTTGAAGAATCGTTTTAAATTCTGCAACCATTGGCTCTACTAAAGGGGAGTGAAAAGCATGGGAAACTTTGAGTTGACGAACTTTCACCCCGGCATTAGTGAAATGGTTACAGAGTTCTTGAATTACGCTTTTTTCTCCAGAAATAACGGTATGTTGTTCCGCATTAATGGCAGCAATAGCGATTTTTATGCCTTGGCTTTGGCACTGCTCAATAACTGAGTTCTTATCGAGAAAAATAGCGGCCATTTCCCCTTGATTTTGGGGTAACTGCCCCATCAAATTGCCTCGATGGGTGACCAGCTTTAAGCCACTTTCAAGATCAAAAACGCCAGCAAAACAAGCAGCAGAATATTCTCCTAAACTATGCCCTAAAATGGCGGCCGGTTGAATTCCCCAAGAATGCCATAATTGAGCGAGAGCAACTTCAATCAGAAATAGTGCCGGTTGGGTATAAGCGGTTTGGTTTAAGGGGTCATCTGTATCAGCAAATACGACGTTTAGCAGGGATTTACCCGTTAGTTTTTGATAGTAGTTTTCCCCTGCGTCTAAAGTTTTTCTAAAGGTGGGTTGAGTCTGATAGAGTTGATGAGCCATCCCTGCATATTGAGAACCTTGTCCTGTAAATAAAAAGGCAATTTTAGGCGGTCTTTTTTCATCAACTATACCATGAATAGTTGACTGATAATCTAGTTGCTTGAACTGACGTAATTGTTCAATAAAATCACTGTTTTTATAGCCAGTTAAGGCTAAACGATTCGAGAAATGAACTCGGCCTGTATTGGCCGTAAATACTACATCAGACATATCCTTTTCAGGTTGACTTTCTAAAAAGTCTATGTAGCGACTTACTAAATCTGTTAAAGCCGGTTCGGTTCGAGCGGAAAGGGTGAGCAAATGATAGGGACGTTTGCTCTGATTGTCTTGAGGAATAATGGGAGGAGCTTCTTCTAGAATAACATGAGCATTAACCCCGCCAATACCTAAAGAGTTTACCCCTGCCCGTCGGGGTAATTTTTCGTCCTTGTCTTGCTTAGTAGTCCAAGAAATAGCTTCATTATTAATATAAAAAGGAGTCTGAGAAAAATTAATTTGAGGGTTAGGATTTTGGAAATGTAATGTAGGTGGAATAACTCTATATTTGAGGGCTAAAGTCGCTTTAATTAAACCAGCAATACCGGAAGCAATCTGCATATGTCCGATATTAGTTTTTACTGAACCTAAAGCACATTCTCCCTCATTTGCACCCTGATAAACTTTAGCTAAAGCATCAACTTCAATGGGATCTCCAAGGGGGGTTCCTGTGCCATGAGCTTCCACAAAACTAATTGTATTAGCATCAACACCGGCAAAGGCTAGGGCTTCCGTAGCGGCAGCAATTTGACCCTCTCCACCAGGCGCAGTAAATCCTAATTTTTGGCCACCATCATTATTAATAGCAGAGCCTTTAATAACTGCATAAATATGGTCATGATCGGCTAAAGCATCTGACAATCTTTTGAGCAGAATTACTCCTACTCCACTGCCAAAAATAGTCCCTTTTGCTTCAGCATCAAAGGCGCGACAATGACCATCAGGAGACATGATCAGTCCTTCTTGATATAAGTAACCAATTTTTTGAGGAGAATTAATTGAAGCAGCTCCAGCTAGAGCCATGTCACTTTCTCCACTAATTAGACTCTGACAAGCGAGATGAACTACAACTAATCCAGTAGAGCAAGCAGTTTGAACATTAACGCTTGGGCCCTGTAAGTTTAGTTTATAAGAAATTCGCGTTGTTAAATAGTCTTTGTCATTAGCTACCATTGTTTGAAACCCTCCCGTTGAATCTAGTGTGAAGGGTTGTAACTCGTCATTACTATCTAATTGACCCCGATTAGGATAACAATTATTTATCAAATAGGTGTTCATACTTGCGCCAGCAAATATACCAATTGCTCCTTGATAAGTACTAGGATTATAACCAGCGTTTTCTAAACATTCCCAACTACATTCAAGAAGTAAACGTTGCTGAGGGTCTAGTAATTCTGCCTCTCTATCTGTATAGCCAAAAAATTCGCTGTCAAAGTATTCAACTTGATCGAGAATTGGTCTAGCTCTAACATAATTAGGCTGATTAAAGAGTTCCGGAGACACTCCCGACTCTTGTAATTCTTCTTCCGAAAAGAAAGAGATAGTTTCGATTCCATTTTTTAAATTTTCCCAGAAGGTTGTTAAATTTTTAGCCCCTGGGAATTGCCCCGCCATACCAATAATTGCAATGTCATGGGTTTCATTATGGCGACGGGTCCGATTTTCGGCACGTTGACGGCTTTTTTGTGCTATAACTTGAGTGGTATTTGATTCTTCGCTTAAGAAACGGGCTAGGGTGGCAACGGTAGGATTTTTAAACATTTCAGCAAGGGATAGCTGACGGTTAAAAAGTTTTTCAAGTTCATTTTGAACTCGGATTAAGTGTATAGAATGTCCCCCTAGTTCAAAGAAGTTATCCTCTAAACCAACTGAGGTTAACTGTAAAACCTCACTCCAAACTGCTGCTATTTGACGTTCATTTTCTGATTGAGGTAAGGTTTGATTTTTCTGGCGCTCTTTTGCTAAATATTGATCTATTTCTTGGATAAGGCTGGTAAATAATCCCTGTTCAAAATCCTTTTTTAATTTAGATTTTTGAACCTTGCCAATAGAGGTTTTAGGAACTAAATTCCTTTCTAAGGGAATGACATAAGCTGGAGCAATCCCGAATTTTTGGGTCAAATGACTGCGAATTTTTCTAACAACTTTTATCCAGTGTTCAAATTGATCAGATTCTGGGCTAAAAGTAATAATTAATAAGTCAGTTTCTCGACTTTGATCAAAGACGGCAAAGGCGGCTGTATAAGATACATTAACCCCTTCTAATTCTTCGATTGTTGTTTCAAGTTCATGGGCAAAGTAATTAACACCATTAATTATAATTTCTTGTTTTTCTCGCCCAGTAATAAAGAGTTCCCCATTAAATAAATACCCCAAATCTCCCGTAGTAAACCACCCTTCTTGAAAAACTTCCAGGTTGAGTTCAGTATTATTGTAATATCCTTTAGTAACAGAATTACCTTGAATTTGAAGCTTTCCAATTTCTCTTTCAGGTAAAGGATTATTTTCCTGATCGACTATCCGGATAGTTGCTCCAGGAATCGGCTTTCCTAGAGAGACAAAACTATTTTCTTCGGTGAGTTCATTTTTACTTAAACCGGCTGACCAAGTAATCCCAGAACAGGATTCAGTCATGCCAAAAGCTGGTTTAATCGCTCTCTCCCGTAGTTGATGTTTTTCAAGAATTTCTAAGAATAGGCGAATCGTTTTTACTGAAACTTGCTCGCCAGCATTCACTAAAAATTTCATTGAGGAGAGGTTATAAGAGGCGTGCTTAAGTTCTTCGGCCTGTTGATTAATTAAGGAAAATGCAAAGTTAGGGGACCAAGAAATGCTTACTTGATGCTTTTGAATGAGGTCTAACCATTGGAGAGGTTGGCGTAGGACTAATTCCATCGGAACATGAATTTGATGACAAGCCAAATCTACCGCCATAATTCCTAAAAATACGATAGCTCCTACATGATCTAAGGGCATCCAATTAAGGGTAACTTCTTGTTGGGTAAAGTGGTTCATTGCCACTGTACCAGCAGTCATGGACAGAATATTATGATGAGTTAATATTACTCCCTTGGGCATACCCGTACTACCCGAAGTAAAGAGTAATAAGGCCGTATCTTGTGGATCAATAATCGGTAATTGATGGACTTTAGAGGGGGCTTTTCTGAGTTCATTAACCGAGATAACTTGCCACCCTTCTAGATGAGAGTAAGTTCCTAATTTTTCAATTTCAGTAATTAGTTCACTGTCGGATAATATCAAAGGATTGTCTAAAATTTTCCAAACATTCTCTAGTTTTTTGACGGCAGAATTTTCCAGATCATAGCTAGGAGCAACGGTCAAAGGAACTGGAATAATTCCCCCTAAAAAACAAGCCCAGAGTGCGGGAATAAAGTCTTGATTTTTGGCAATTTGTAGAATGACTTTATGCCCTAATTTTATTCCTTTTTTTTCCAGTCCATTTAAAATAACCAGAGCATCTTGATATAAGTCTTGATAACTCTGAAAATATTCAGTTGCGTCATTTTTAATATAAGTAATTCCATGATTATTATGTTTAGTGGCACTTTCTAAGACTTCTGACAGAGTCCGCCAATTATCTTCCAATTGTCCTCCAAAACTGATTGAATGCTTAGACATTTTTTTTACACCTCTTTATCAAAAATAGAACCAATCTCGAAAACCCTATGAATCAGTATATCGCTACGCGCAAGTTAAAAGTCAGAAGTGGCCAATTCAAGTTTGAATTGTACCTCCTAGGGGTGCGATGGTCAAGGGCTTTTTGGGTTTGAAGGTTGATGGCAGTCGGTCACTAGATCTACCTGAGCTTGTTTGATGATTAACTGAGAAAAGTTTTGAGCGATGGTACTTAAAGGATCGATCGCTTTAATGGAGTCAATTCCTTTGAGTTTGAGAGATTTTGTTAAGAGATGAAATTCGGTACACCCAGAAATATAGGAGCGAGTGTTATATTTCTCTAATAATGCTTCTATATCCCTAAGAATACTTAACGGATCGTGTCCTCTTTTTAGCACTTTATAGATCATTTCATGAATCAACTTTTGATCACTTTCTGAGAGAGAAATAATCAGATCTGCGGTGGTGCAGCCTTCATGAAATAATTTTTTCTGGTAAGTCCCTGTACTAGCAAGTAAAAGGGTAGGTTCATTATATTCTTGGAGTTCTTGATCCGCTATTTTAATTAAGGAAATAAGTTTATCCGTCAGATTTTCGGGAATCTGAGGTAGAGCATAATGAGCCGTACAACAGCCAATGACTATGCAATCAGCCAGTTTATTGAGATGTTCCAAATTGACTTGGATAAAATCAATAAATTCTCTTTCTTTTCCACTATCAATAGAACCTGTGCGATCAGGTGCAGAGGGAAGAGAAAAAACGATGACATTAGGGGCTTCTTGTTCCTTATCAATAAAAGGGTTATATTCATAAATCGACTTAAGAAATTCGGCGGTAACCACTGGCCCCATACCCCCTAAAATGCCAAGAATCGGTAGTTTTGTCTTCATTAAAATCTCCTGCTCGTATAATTGCTGTTGACTAAAAATTAAAGTCTTCTGCGAACAGATCCTGCTCCTCTTGAATCAGATTTTCTGAGGAAGCTAAGGATAAGTTTATCAAAGGTTCATGGGCAAATTTTAAAACTTGCTCTAGCCAATTTTTTAACAAATCTATGATCAATAAAATTCGCTCATGGATAAATATATCTGTGTTGTAGATTAGCTTGAGATAAAGTTCTTCTTCCTCAACAAAGATAAATTCTAAATCAAATTTAGCGGTAATCATTTTGGGGTCAATGGAGTTAACTGTAATTCCGTTCAAGGCGAGATCTACATTTTGATTATTTTGCAGGACAATTGCAACATCAAAGAGAGCATTCCGGCTAGGATCTCGTTGTAAATTCAAATCAGATACGATCTGATCAAAGGGATAGTCTTGATTATCATAAGCCTCTAAAGTGGTTGTTTTTACTTTGCTAAGGACATCCGTAAAACTGTCGTGATCTGCTATCTGATCCCGCAGGACTAGAGTGTTAACATAAAATCCGATTTGCTCTTCTAAATCAGGATGATTTCTGCCGGCGATAGCAGAGCCTATTGTAATTTCATTTTGCTCAGTATAACGGAATAGAAAACTCTTAACCAAACTAACCAAACCCATAAATAAACTGGCTTCTTGTGCTTTAATTAACTTCTCAAAAGTATCGATCAATTCGGGTTCAGGTTGCCATGTAATTGTATTTCCTTGAAAACTTTTAACAGGTGGGCGCGGATAATCAACAGGTAAGTTAAGACGCACAGGGACAGGAGTTAATTTAGCTAACCAGTAATCCCGTTGACCTTGAAGTTTCGAGGTTTCTAATTGACTTTCTTGCCAAGAAGTATAGTCTTTATAATGAATTCTGAGAGGGGGCATTAATTGGTAATTTTCTTGTCCATAGGCGTGATAATGGGTGAGGAAATCTTTAATTAAAACCCCTGCTGACCAACCATCAGAAATGATATGGTGCATATTAAACAAGACGATGTAATTCTCTTGGCTTAGTTTAAGTAAGTTAACTTTAAGTAACGGTCCGACTTCTAAATCAAAAGTCGTTTTGGCATTATGGGCAATCGCTTCTTCGATCAAGTTTTCTTGTTCTGTCCTAACATAAGCTGTCAGGTCTATTTGTTTAATGACAAAGTTCATTTGATTATGGACAACTTGACGGGGTTGATTATTGATTAAAGTAAAGGTTGTCCGCAAAATTTCATGGCGTTGAATTAACTGTTGAAAGGCATTTTCAAAAGCATCAATATTAAGATTGCCCTTGAATTGATAAGCACTGGGCATTCCGTAAGCATTATGATTGTGATCTAGAAATTCTAAAGCCCAAAGACGACGCTGACCATGAGACATCGGATAGGATTTTTGGGGGGGAATTGCCGCAATGGGTTCTTGATAATTGTATTGAGTCTGGGAGATTAAAGTCGCCAATCCAGCAATGGTTGGAACTTTAAAGAAGTCAGCCAATTTTACGGATACATTTAGTTCTTTATGAACCCGGGTTACAACCCTTGATAAGAGTAGAGAATGACCGCCAATTTCAAAGAAGTTATCAAAAATACCGATAGGATATTTAGAGAGAATTTTTTCCCAGATGCTAACGAGATTGGATTCTAAATAATTCCGGGGTGCAACATAATTAGAATTAACCAGAGATTTACCGGTTTCTCTGAGTTCTCTCAGGGAGTGCAGGTCAAGTTTCCCATGTCGAGTTAAGGGGAATTGCTTTAAAAAAATAAAGTAACTCGGAATCATATAAACTGGTAAAAATTTGGCAAGAAATTCTCGAATCTCAGCAATTTCCAGAATTTTGTCTGTTTGACAGTAAGCAGATAATTGAGTTTGATTATTCACTTGAACGGGTAAAACAATCGCTCTTTCAATGGGAGCATAACGAGTCAATTGATATTCAATTTCTCCGGGATCAATTCGATAACCATTGACCTTAACTTGATTATCTTTTCGTCCTATAAACTCAATGATACCGGGAGCAGTTTGCTTGCCTAAATCGCCGGTTCTAAAGAGAGTTTTTGTCTCATCAAGAAAGCTAGGTTTAAATTTTTCTTGAGTCATTTCGGGTTGGTTATGATAACCCGATGCTAGGGCGGCACCTTCTACACAAATTTCGCCGATTACATGGAGGGGAACGGGATTATTAAATTCATCAAGAACCCCTAAGCGATTGTTATGGAAAACTTGACCGAGGGGGATTTCGCTGTCTAAGTTTTCCGTGATTTCATACTGGGATACTCCTACACAAGTTTCTGTAGATCCGTAGACATTGCTAACAATTTCTGCTGGAAAACGTTTCCGTAAAGCTAAGGCAGTTTCCCGATCTAATTTTTCCCCTCCTACCGAGATATATTTTAAGCTGGAAATAGTTTCTTCTGGTTCAAGTAGCCCGAAGATTTCTCGATAGATAGATGGGGTGGTGTGTAGGGCATTAATTTGATTTTCCTGTAAGAAAGAAACCAAATGTCCTATATATTTTATTTCGTACATATATAGGGATGCACCTATGGTTAAGGGGAGAAAAATATTACGAATAGATGGATCATGAGTAACAGCAGCTGTGAAAATATAGCGCCATTCAGGATGTTTATCTAAATCAAAGGTAAGTCGTAAGCTTTGAATAACATTCAAAATTGAGATGTGACGGCCCATGACTCCTTTAGGATTACCAGTTGAGCCTGAAGTGTAGAAAATATAGGCGGTTTGGCTAGAGTTGCGGAATATTTTAGGCTCATTTTTGTCATATTTTTCAACAATAGGATCGATTTTATCTAAGCAAATTTTCTCTATTTTTTCAGGTAACTTAGAGATAAAATTACTCTCCGTTAGGCAAACATGACAGCCACTATCTTTTAAAATAAACTCAATGCGACTGTTAGGATATTGAGAGTCTATAGGAACGTAAGTCGCTCCAGTTTTAAAGGTAGCCAGAATCCCGATGATTAAGTTGTGATCACGCTGGAGCATCACCCCAATCACTTTTCCTACACCTAGCTGATATTCCTGCTGTAAATAATGAGTAAGACGATTGACTTTTTCATTTAATTCTTGATAGCTAAGGCTAATTTTTCCCGCAATTAAGGCGGGAGCATTAGGGGTTAATTTAACTTGAGCTACAAAGTCATCAATGATGGTGGATTTTTCAGGGATTTTGCGAGTTTTTCCCGTTAATTGTCTGAGTAACTGCTCTTGTTGGACTGAGGTTAATAAAGGTAACTGATAAAGAAGATTATTAGCATCGTCAATGATTCCCCTCAGCAAAATTTCAAAGCTTTCAATAAATTGTTTAATTGTCTCTTTTTTAAAGAGTTCTGTATTGTAATTGCAGTAAATAATGAGGTTATCATTAAGTTCAATTAAGTTAAATCCTAGATCAAAAGGGGTGTAACCAATCGGTTCCGGTGGCAAGGATACTTTTAAGTCTTTAAACTCAGGCAGAGTTAAACTAGGATCCATGTTAAAAGATACCGAAATGAGAGGGGAACGAGAAAAATCTCTAGGTAATTGTAAAGCTGCTAATAAATCCTCTAAAGTATAACTCTGATGGCGAAAAGCGTCTATCAGGGTTTGTTTAGTATGTTGTAAATGTTCAATAAAAGAGGTGGTAGCATCGACTTGTATCCGCAGGGGTAAAAATTGAGAACAAAAGCCTACTAAGTTGTCACTGCCTTCTATTTGTCGCCCAGAAATAGGAATACCAATGACTAAATCTTTATGGCCAGAAATTCGACGCAAAAAAGCAGTATAAGCGGCGAACATCGTCATAAATAATGTAGCTTTATTTTTGCGTCCTACTTTCTGCAAATTTTGCCCAACTTCAGAAGGAATGACTTGACTTTCTTGTCCACCAGTGTAGGTTTTAACGGCGGGACGGGGAAAGTCGGTGGGAAGCTCAAAGGTTGGCAGATCTTCCTGATAGGTTTTCAACCAAAAATCCCGATGCTCTAACATTTGTGGACTTTGCGTCTCTTGCGCTCGCAAAGTTAAATATTGCCGAAACTGCATCGGTGGTTTGAGAACCTCTTTAGTTGTGTTATTTGAGGATGAATAAAATTGACCAATTTCCTGCAAAATTAATCCTAGTGACCAACCATCTGCCACAATATGATGAGTTTTTAAAGATAGCAGATAATGGTCAGGTTTTAAGCGCATTAAAATCACAGCAAATAAGGGGGCAATCGACAAGTCAAAGGGTTTTTGGGAAAACTGAGATCGTAACGCTAATGCCGTCGCTTCGGGATTATCTTCATCCTTCAAATCAATTAGTTTTAATTTAATGTTAACTTCATTGACAACTTCCTGTAATTCTCCTTGTTCTATAATTTGGGTTCGCAAAGCTTCATGGCGATTAATAACTTGATTAATCGTTTTTTCTAAAATGTAAACATCTAAAGAACCTCGTAATTCTAGGGATGTTGTGACGTTATAGGATGCTGAAGCATTACGGTCTAATTCAGCTAATAACCAAAGCTGACGTTGAGCTTCACTGGTGGGAAAGGATTGATTTAAAGATGGTAAATGTCCCCTACCATCTTCATCTTCAGAGAGCGGCTTTTTTTCTTCTTTCTTGACTTGGGGGCGTTTAGCATTAGCAAAAAAACCGGCTTGCTGCAATTCCGTAATCGCTTCTTTGACAGCTACTATAACTTTGTCTATATCTTCATTAGTATGGCAGGTGGAGAGAAAACAAACTCGTTTTTCCCATGTGTAGATCCCTTTGAGATTTAATAGATAATAAAAGAGGGGTAATTCGATGGGTTGTAAGAAGATACTATAAGCTCCAAAAGGTTCAAAGCGGAATAAAGAGCCAAAATTGACAACCCGAATCGGAATGCCTATTTCTTGAAAAAACTGATTGACTTCGGTGGCTAATCGATGAGTTAATTGATTCACTTTTTCTTGAATCGTTGTACTGTTTTCCCGAAGATGTAACAGCACAGCACGACAAGCAGCAAGGGCTAAAGGATGACGACAAAAAGTTCCCCCAAAAGCGGTTAACTCGGTTTGGGGATGAGAGTCATCTCCGTACTGCCAGAAACCGCCGTCAACGGTATCTAAGAAATCTGCTTTACCGCAGATCATACTAATTGGTAAACCTCCTCCAATGGCCTTACCATAAATGACTATATCGGCTTCAACATTGAACCATTCTTGCGCTCCTCCCGGAGCAATCCGAAAGCCAGTAATAATTTCATCAAAAATGAGTGTGATTCCTTTTTTGTGGGTTATTTGTCGTAGTTTTTGCAGAAATTCTTGAGGCTGTAAATCGGGTTTGCGACTTTGAACTGGTTCGACTAATACGGCGGCTAAATCATCAGCATGAGTAGCAATAATATCGAGGCTTTCTTCAACTCCATAACTCAAGACTATTACGTCTTCAACCATTCCTAAAGGGGTGCCTAGACTTAAAGGTTGAGCAGTGGTTTTATCTTCTCCTACTCGTGCTAAGATGCCGTCAAAAGTTCCATGATAGGAGCCGGCAAACATAACGATTTTTTGACGTTTTGTACGGGAGCGAGCAATGCGAACAGCCGCCATAATCGCCTCGGTTCCCGTATTACTAAAAGCGACTCTTTCGACTCGGCCCATTTCACTAATTAAAGCGGCGGTTTCGGCGGCCAGATTTGACTGCATTCCTAAACCTATTCCTCGATTTATTTGTTCTTGAACCGCTTCAATGACAAAATCAGGACTATGCCCAAAAAAGTTAACCCCAAACCCCATGGCTAAGTCAATGTAATTATTGCCATCAATGTCCTTAAAATAAGCCCCTTGAGCGGATTCTGAAACAATGGGATATTGAAATTCTTTTAAGGCCATGCGGAAGTCAATGGTCGGTTTAACATCTACCATTGTCTTACGGCTATTTTGTGAATAGGCTTTTGATTTGGCGGTTTTCTGGTTATAAATACCCTGTAAATTTTGAATAAAGGCTTGTTGTTGTTCGGTTAAGGATTTGTTCTCAGTGAGCTTTAAGGCTAAGGGGTTTAAATTGGGAGAACTAGGTTTCTCAGGAGATTTGGGCTTCTCTTGAGAAACCGGCGGGTAAGTTTCTATTTTAGAGCTTTGGGCAGGAATGATTTGAGTCTGATTCGTTAATATTTCGGGGGCTATACTGGGGGAGACGGGGGCAGTTTGAAGAACTTCTAATTGCTTGATAATGGTTTTTTCATGGAGGTCTTTTAGGTCTTTTAAAGATTGTAATTGAGCCATCATTAAGGCTTCTTTACCAGAGCTTTCACCAGAGACAGTGAGCTTAGGCATTGCAGGAATTGAGAGGGTTTCATCTGGCACACAAGCAAGAATTAATTCTTGTCCATTGTTAATGGGAATATTGTTTTGTTTAGAGAAACTATTCGCCGTAGCAAACCCACAACTTTTTAAAACGGAACACCAATTTTCACCCCTTAATAAGGGAGTATCTGAGCGTAATTGTTGATCCTGAAAGCGCCACCATCCGGGGGTTAATCCAAAGGTTAAATTCAGCCATGAGTTATTTTCTACGGTTTCGAGGAGAACTAAGTAACCGCCGGGGCGCAGAAGTTCCCGAATATGGGTTAGAGTTTCTGTAATATTTCGGGTTGCATGAAGGACGTTAGCGGCCACAACAATATGATAAGTATGGGCAGGTATCCCCTGAGAAATGGGGGACTTTTCAATGTCTAGTTGATGAAAGTTTAGGTTATATTTTTTCTGAAATTTTTGCCTAGCTTGATGCAGTAAGAAGGGAGAAACTTCGCTAAAAGAATAAGTGACATGATCGAGGTTTAAGTGGTTAAGAATTGCTTCTGAAGTGGCACCAGTTCCTCCTCCTATTTCGAGAATTCGATAGGGGCGATCACTATTAGAAAAGTTCTTTAAAATCTGGTTAATAGCTTGGGCAACTCGTTGATTCATCAATCGAGATACGGGAGAGTTGCCATAGATACTTTCTGCATGAGCAACGGAACCTTCTGGGAAAATTAATGTCAAGGGATCTGTATTTCCCTTAAGAACTTCTGCTAAATTTTCGCCGCAGCGTTGCAACATTTCTAATTCAGGTTTTGCAGACGGACAAATTTTTTCTAGCTTTTGTAGGGCTTGGGGTAAGGAAAAATACTCAGGCAAGTTTTTGACAGTCCAAACATTCCCTTGATTTTGAAGAATATTAGCTTGCTCTAAATCCTGCAAATAACGATTGAGCAAAATGTGATATTTAGGAGCAATAGGTAAGGTTTGTCTTAGGGTTTCTATTGTCCATTGTTCCCCCTGATTAAGTTTTTTCCCTAAGGACTCTAAAGCCTTGATGATATAGGCTGTAGCGATGGGTTGCAATTGATTAATGACTTGCAGATAATTGCTTAATTCTGTCTCGTCATCGATAACTTTAGTTGTTATTTTTGAAGTATTTTCTAAGGGTTTTTCTTTTACAAATTGGCCGAGGTATTCGGAGATATCAACAAGAGTTTGTAAATCGGTAAAGAGTTGATCTATTTTCACTTTGACTTGAAATTTTTCTTCAATTTTGCGAGAAAAGTCAGTCAAGATAATTGAGTCTGCTCCTAAGTTTAGTAATGTCTCATCCTCCGGCAGATCGTTCTCATCTTCTTTCAGAAGTAAAGCCAGAATTGATTTTAATTTATTACGGATTTCCTGTTGATGCTTTTGCATATTAAAAACTGTGGTTTCGGTAAGGTTAGAAGTTTGTGAGTCTAGGAATATTTTGTCAATGCTCTGATTTTCTGTTCGAGGATTAGGCTGAAATTGGAAAGGTTTTCTTTGAAAGGGATAGTTCGGCAATCTGACTTTTTTATAGCCATAATTCTGATTGAATTGTTCTGGGTTGAAAGGCAGGCCATTGAGGTAGAGTTGTCCCAAGGCTGAAAGAATTGTATGCCAGTTATCTAAGCCACGATTGAGAGAACTTAACCAGATGACCTCATCTTTATAACGACGACCTTGTTCTGCCAGTATTGGTCTTGGTCCCACTTCTAAAAATAGGTTATATCCCTTGTTGAAAGCGGTTATCAAACTCGACAAAAATCTTACTGGTTCTCGGCATTGTTTGCTCCAATAAGTGGCATCTGGTGCATTTTCTAAAACCTCTCCATCAAGTCCTGAAAGTAAGAGAATTTGGGGTCGTTGATAAGAAATTTGACGAGCCTCTTTTTCAAATTCTTTTAAAATTGGCTCCATTAAAGGGGAATGAAAAGCCTGAGTAACGGGGAGATATTGGGCGGGAATTTTTTGCTTTTTGCAGGTGCTAATAACTTCCTCAAGGCTGGCACTTTCTCCAGCAATAACAATCTGTTGAGGGTGATTAATGGCAGCTATTGAAACCGTTTCATTATAATTTTTAATTAGGGAACTTACTGTCTCTTCATCAGCAAAAATTGAAGCCATTTTCCCGGAGGTTGTGGTTTGCATTAATTGCCCCCGTTTGACAATTAAGGCGAGTCCAGCTTCTAAGCTAAATACTCCTGCGATACAAGCTGCTACATATTCTCCCACACTATGGCCAATCAGTAAACTGGGGGTAATTCCCCAAGATTTCCATAGCATTGTTAGGGAATATTCTAGGGCGAATATAGCCGGTTGAGCGTAAGCGGTTTGATTGAGTAAATCGGTCTGTTCACCAAATAATATTTCAGTTAAAGGATGGTCTAAATACTTCGCTAATATTTCGGCACATTGATCAATATATTGACGAAATGTTGGCTGAGTTTGATAGAGTTGATGCCCCATGCCGGGATAACAAGCCCCTTGCCCTGTAAAAAGAAAAACAATTTTAGGGGATTTTTCTGATGTAAAACGTTGATAAAAAGTCAAATCATCAAGTGGGTTTTCTTCAGCAAAAGCGGCTAATCTTTGTTGTAATTCTGGACAAGTATCGCCAACAATGGCTAAACGTTCAGGTAAATCTATCCTTCCGACAGCTGCACTATAACAAATATCTCCAATTTCAGGATGAGATTCTAGGAGGGTATGAAAACGTTTAGCTAATTCTTTTAAAGCGGTTGTGTTGTGGGCTGAAAGAGTTAAGAGATGACTAGGAATTTGTTGTTGAATTTCTGAGATTTTGCTGACGGGTGCTTGTTGAACAATGACATGGGCATTTGTGCCGGAAAACCCGAAAGAACTTACCCCAGCTATGGGTACTTTATTGTTATTCGGCCAAGGTATATTTTGAGTAGGAATTTTAATAGGATGGTCTTCCCAATCAACCAGAGGATTAGGGCTTTGGAAATGAAGATGGGGAGGGATTTTACCCTGTTGAAGAATCAGAATTGTTTTAATTATTCCCGCCATGCCAGCAGCGGCTTCAAGGTGGCCGATATTGGTTTTCACTGAGGCGACATAAAGAGGGTCGGAGCGCTTTCCATAAACTGAGGCAATGGCATTCAATTCGATGGGATCTCCTAAAGAAGTACCTGTGCCATGAGCTTCTATGTAGCTGACATCTTCAGGGACTATTCTGGCATCAGCTAGAGCTTGACGGAGCAATTCTTGCTGGGCGGGTCCACTGGGTACGGTTAAACCTGCAGCAGCGCCATTATGATTCACCGCCGAACCTCGCAACAGGGCAAGAATTTGATCCCCGTTTTTCTGGGCTTCTGATAAAGTTTTTAAAATTAAAACCCCACAGCCTTCCCCTCGCACATATCCATTTGCAGAGGCATCGAAAGTCTTGCAACGCCCATCGGGGGACATCATTCCCGACTGAGAAAGAGTAATCGTAATTGCGGGTTCTAAAATGAGGTTTACCCCACCCACTAAAGCGAGTTCACATTCACGATTTCTCAGGCTACGAATCCCCTGATGGACGGCTACTAATGAGGAGGCACAGGCTGCATCAATCGAGAGACAAGGACCGTGAAGATTGAGAAAATAAGATAGCCTGCCAGCGGCTGCGCTTAGAGCATTGCCGGTGCCAAAAAAAGAGTCAATTTGATCATAGTTTGTGCCGTAAACCTTCAGGGCATGGTCAATGCTAGTAATCCCCACAAATACCCCTACCTTATTATCGGCTAAATTTTTCAGAGGTAAATTGGCATTTTCTAAGGCTTCCCAAGCAACTTCTAAGAGTAACCTTTGTTGAGGATCCATGGAGGCGGCTTCTCTTGCTGAGATCGAAAAGAAACGGGCATCAAATTCTGTGATATTCTCTTGAAGAAATCCCCCATAAGCGGTGTTCATTTTTCCTAAAGTTGGTTCTTGAGAATACAGTTTTGATATATCCCAACGGCTTTTAGGAACTTCTACTATCGCATCAAGTCCAGCTTGACAAAAACTCCAATACTTTTCTGGGGAATTAATACCTCCCGGAAAACGACAAGCCATTCCGACCACCGCAATGGATTCACTTTGTCTCGTCTCTAATTCATGGATACGAGCCTGCATTACCTCCATTTTGCTTAAGGTCGTTGCCATTAATTTTTTGTAATCTATACTCTCAACCATGCCCCATTCTCGATAATTTCTAAGTTTATACGCCGTTAAACATAAATTAGGATGCTACTATCAGTGAATATAAACAAAAGTTTAACCCCACAGAGTTAAGCTTACTCATGTTCATCTACTTAGCCTACCACATCTCATGCCTTTTGAAACATTATTTTTAAAATTTAACCTCCATATTGATCAAGCTCCGTTAATTTTTGATTAAGTAATCTTGCCAGTTCGTCTTCACTGAGGCTGTCATAGGGACTATGATTGTCAGGAATTGGATTTATTTTAATCTCAAAATCGAGATGATTGGCTAGAATTTGTTCCCGTAAGTAGGTACTTAAGCTGAGAAGATTAGGATAATCGAAAATGATCGAAGATGGCAATTTACACCCTAAATCTGTTTCTAAGCGATTTTTAAATTCTATGACCATTAGAGAGTTTAAACCTAAGTCTAAGAATGATGTTTGTTGAGGAATAACTTTGTTCCCATTTAACCCTGTCACTTCTCTTAATATTTTCTCCAGTCCTTCTACTAAAGCGTTTATTCGTTCGTCTATAGAGACAGATTTTAATCGTTCTAATAGTTTTGCTGGACTTGTTTGTTTTTGATTTTTTAGGGTTAATACCTCGCTAAAGAAGGGTTGATTAATATTGAAAGTTTGGTTAAAAATCGACCAATTAATATCGAGAACTATCCCTTGGTTAATATCATCTAAAATTACCTGATTGAGATATTGAAACGCTTGCTCAGAAGGCATCATCTGCAAACCCCAATTAGCGAAACGTTGTTGATCAATTTGGTTGCCCGTCTCCCAAGCTCCCCAATTAATACTAATACCAGGTAATCCTAAACTTTGCCGTTGCTGCATTAGAGCATCCATGAAAGCATTAGCCGCAGCATAATTACTTTGACCCGGTGAACCAAGGATGACAGCCGCAGAAGAAAAGCTCACAAAAAAGTCTAAAGATAGAGAGCGAGTATAACGATCTAATAATAAAGTTCCTGCTACTTTTGGACTCATTACCTTTTGATATTTTTGCCAACTTTGATTACTGATCAGCCCATCTTCTAAGACCGCTGCTGCGTGAATTATTCCTCGTAAGACGGGCAAGTCTGCCCCAAAACGAGAGAATAAATTTTTCATATCTGTGGGGGAAGTAATATCAGCTTCAATCAAGGTTACTTTTGTTCCTTTCTCCACTAATGGGGCTATCAATTCTGTTGAAGATTTAACATGGCGACTACACAAAACTAAGTGACTTGCTCCCATTTCTGATAACCATTGAGCCACTAATCCGCCCAGTTTTCCTCCCCCTCCCGTGATTAAATAAACCCCTGACTGATTAATAAAATGTCGTTTTTCTGAGCTAGGAAGAGATGCAGAAACTAACCTGGCTGCGTAGCGGTTTCCTTGACGTAAAGCCAAACGGAATTCATGGGGGAAACACTTTAATTCATTGAATAAAAGTTCAGCTTCATCAGCTTCTTTATGGATTGGTAAATCTAAACAAACACAACCCATTTTAGGATACTCTTGATTAATGACTGCTCCTAATCCCCATAAATGGGACTGTTGAGGATATAAAGCCGTATCATTGATAATTTTATTAGCCCCGCGAGTAATCAGCCATAAATGAGGTAATTTCTCCCAGTTATTAGTGAGGGTTTGCACTAAATTTAAGACGGCATGAGAACTCTGATATACTGTATCTAGCACGTCTTCAGCTTCTGAAGATTCCCAAGAAAAAACAACGCCAGTCGGAAATTCTCCCGATGGATAAGCTTCTTGATAGAGACGCTGAAAATCAGATTTCTGAGCCGGATTGATGACAAAAGAATCTTGAGAATTACATTGATAATTCTGCCCCATTTCTACAGTAATTACTTTTTCTCCTGCCCTTTTATATAAATTAATTAGGGAATTTAAGTCTGTTTCTGGACGAACCAAGACTAACCAAGAATTTTGAGGATCAACGGCAACAGTTGGCATTGATGGAAGTTTTTTCCATTCCACTTTATAAAAGCAATCGTTCGACTTTTCTTGCCATAAACTCTGTAAAATAGCCGGATTTATGCGCCGTGCTGTTAAGTCAGTAAAGCGAGCGCAAAGCTGTCCTTGTTCATCATAAATATTAACATTTACTCTCATTTCACCATTAGTATCTGAGATGACCTGAACTTCCGTCCAAACTTGCGAAGTTGGATTTAGGAATATTTCCAAGGAAGAGAATCCATAAGGTAGATGCAATTCTTGACCATGAATTTCGGGGAAAGCTGCCCCAATACTTTGTAAGCAAGCATCCAAAAGAACTGGATGAAAATGATAACGCCGATCCGCTAAACTAGGGTTAATACTAATTTTAGCTTGAGAGCCTTTTTTGAAAGAATATAACTCTTGAATCGCTTGGAACTGCTCCCCATACCTGATCCCCATCTGCTGATAAAGTTCATAGAATTCACGAATAGAAATTGATTCTTTAGGGGTTTCTCTTTCTAATTTAGTTTGGGTTAATTCTGAGGCAGCCAAGCTTTGTATATCCTTAGGTTTGACTTCACCTGTAACATGAAGAACCCATTTTTCTTGTGCAGAATCACTGCTAAATATCTCAAAAGTATAAATCAGTTGAGATGATTTTTTAGGTCTAAAAATTATTTGGACTATTAAGGGAGTTGGAGATAAGAGTAATCCCTGATGAATAGAGACATTTTGAAGGGTGACAAAATGCCCATTAAATATTTTCTGACTGGCGGCTAAAATAGCTTCAATAAAACCAGTAGCTGGAAATACAATGTTATCAAATACCTGATGTTCTTCTAAATAACTAGGGTTAAGATAACTCACCTCACCTTCAAAGATCATGTCTCCCGTTGCTAACTTTTTAAAATCTTTAATAAAAGGATGTAACTGAGTCTTGATTTGCCCTAGAGAAAATTCCGAATTAGATAGCCAATACCGTTCTCTTTGAAAGGGATAAGTCGGTAAAATAATCCGCTTACCTTGTTTAAATACTGTAGTCCAGTCCACAGAATAACCATTAACAAAAAGTGTCGCTAAACTTCTATACATTTGTGCCTGTTCATCCTGACCGGGTACAATACTAGGCAACCATAATAGATCCTGGTTGGCAGAAATAAGGCGAGCCATACTCAGTAATACAGGCTTAGAACCGACTTCTAGAAAACAACGATAACCCTGATCAATTAAAGACTGAAATCCTTGACTAAACTGTACAGTACTACGCAGATGATCTACCCAATAATCAGGAGTTGTAATTTCTGAACCTACAGCTTTCCCTGTCAGATTACTAATAATCGTTAAGCTAGGTTCATGAAAAGAAATTGTTTTTAAGACCTGGGAAAAATCATCAAGAATGGGCTGCATTAAAGGAGAATGAAAAGCATGAGATACCGCTAAACGTTTAGTTTTATGCCCTTGATCAATAAAGTTTTTTTCCAGTTGCTCAACAATCTCTTTAAATCCAGAAATGACGGTAATTGAGCCATTGGCTGAAGCAATATTAACTTGATTTTCATAAGAAGTTAGAGCGTTTGCTACCGTCTCATAATCAGCATAAATAGCGGACATACTGCCATTGTGGGGCAATTTTCCCATTAATTTACCCCGTTGAGTCACTAATTTTAAGGCATCTTCTAAAGAAAAGACTCCTGCCCAACAAGCCGCCACATATTCCCCGATACTATGTCCTAAAAGGGCTGAAGGTTGTATTCCCCAAGATTGCCATAATTTGGCAAGTGCATATTCAAGGGAAAAAATCACCGGCTGAGTGATTTGGGTTTCCTCTAATAACTCGCTATTTTGCTCTTGAAAGATTAAATCTAAGAGAGATTTTTCTAAAAGGGGTTCTAGAATTTGAGCACAAAGATCTAATGTTTCCTTGAAAACAACTTCTCGGTTATAAAGGGTTTCTCCCATGCCAGAATATTGAGAGCCTTGTCCAGAAAAGAGGAAAGCTATCTTTGGCGGAGTCTCTGATAAAATCGGTCGGATTAATGAGTCAGAATTTTCACCATCTTGGTAATCAATTAATGCTCGTTGTGCCGTGGTTATTGAGTCTGCTAAAATACAGATTCGTTGCGGAAAAATCCCCCGTCCTGTACTGGCGGTAAAACAAACATCAGCTAAATTGATAGACTCAGTCAAAATATCTTGATAATTTCTCGCTAACTCTTGCAGCGATTTTTCAGAGCGAGCCGAAAGGGGTAATAGATAAAAATTATTCTCCGAAGGTTGAGGTAAATCAGCGTCAATTTCCCCAACAATGATATGAGCATTCGTTCCACTAAATCCAAAGGAACTTACTCCAGCAATCCTTGGACGTTCGCTGATATTCCAAGGTTTTCCTTGTACAGGAACTTCAAAAATATGAGAACTCCAATCAAAGCGGGGATTAGGATTTTTAAAGTGAAGATGAGGAGGTATTTTATGGTGTTGTAACGCTAGAACGGTTTTAATTAATCCGGCAATTCCGGCAGCACCTTCTAAATGGCCTAAATTCGTTTTTACTGAACCAATAATTAAAGGCCGATTAGGGGAGCGTTGACCAAAAACGGCGGACATACTTTCTAATTCAATCGGATCACCAAGGGCTGTTCCAGTGCCGTGAGCTTCGATATAATCGATTTGTTCAGGCTTGAGATTAGCACGTTTAAGGGCTTGATATAATAATTTTTCTTGAGCTTGACCATTAGGAACGGTTAGCCCACTACTTGGACCATCATGATTGACGGCTGTGCCATAAATTTTCGCCAAAATTTGGTCTCCATTCTTAACCGCTTGGCTCAATCTTTTCAGAACAACTATTCCACAGCCTTCTCCTCGCACCATGCCATTCGCGCTCTCATCAAAGGTTTTGCAATGTCCATCAGGGGCAAGCATATGGGCGCGACTTTCGATTAAAGAAATAATGGGAGTTAAAATAATATTAACCCCTCCGGCTAAAGCCAGATCGCACTCACCATTAAGTAAGGCATTATAAGCTAAATGAATCGCTACTAATGAGGAGGAACAAGCGGTGTCAATAGTCATTGATGGACCCTGTAAACCAAGGACATAAGAAAGACGACCCGCCGCCATACTAACAGAAGTTCCTGAACCAGTATAAGCATTAATGGCTTGAGGAGAATAACTTAATTGGGCATAATCTTGCGTCATGCAACCGATAAAAACTCCCGTCTGACTGTTGCGTAATTTTTGGGGATTTTGTCCAGCAGATTCTAAAGCTTGCCAAGTAGTTTCCAAGAGTAAACGCTGCTGAGGATCCATAGCGACAGATTCTCTAGGAATAATGCCAAAAAATTCTCCATCAAATTCCTCAATTTGTTCTAGAAATGCACCGTAAGGAGCGTATATTTTGCCAGGGACATCGGGATTAGGATCATACCATGTTTCCTGATCCCAGCGATCTTGAGGAATTTCTGTTATAGCATCTTTTCCCTGTTCTAAAAGTTCCCAGAAAGATTGTAAATTCTTAGCACCGCCGGGGAATCGACAAGCCATGCCGACAATAACAATAGGATCATCATCGAGTTGTGATTTTTCTGGCTGTTTTTGAGAAATTTCTGCTTTTATTTGAGGGGTAAATACCGGTTGAGAATTATCTAGAACTTCTCGCTGTAAATAATTAGCTAAGGCTTCAACATTCGGAAAACGAAAAGTAATCGTCGAAGGGAGAGAACAATTAAAGTCAGTTTGTAACAGATTTCGTAACTCTGTAGAAGTGAGAGAGTCCATCCCCAAATCAAAAAAGCCTTGTTGAGGGGAAAAAGTTTCATCATTTGAGTGTCCTAAGACATTAGAAACACGCATAATGATATGATTAGTTAGCCAATTAGGACGCTCTTTTAAGGTTAAATTTTGCCATTGTTTTAAAAACTCAGATGAGGGGGCAGCTTGGGGTTTTCCTTGAGGCAGGAAGTTTTTATAAAAGTTTTGATGAATATAAGGAAATTGTTGCCAGTCAATCTTAATTACACCAGCGCGAATAATCTGATTTAGGAGAATTTTTTCGAGAGCATTAAGGGCTAAATCTGGTTTCATAGCCGCATATCCTTTAGCGGCTAATCTCTCCAAAACATTGCGATCTACTGCTGCACCTATTTCGCTCCAAGGACCCCAATTTATGACCGTTCCGGGTAAATGATGCGCCTGACGATAATAGATAAAAGCGTCTTCAAAGGCATTAGCTGCCGCAGCATTAGCTTGTCCAGCTGAGCCAATTAAAGATACAGCAGAAGTATAACAGACAAAGAATTCTAATGGGTCATTTAGGGTGAGTTGATGAAGCAACCAAGTTCCTTTAACTTTGGGAGCTAAAACATAATTAAAGCGCTCTGGTGTTAGTCTTAATAAGGTTGTATCGTCTAAGGTTCCAGCAATGTGAAAAACGCCCCGCACAGGATATTTAGAACGGCATTCTTCTAAGACAGTGTGCAGTTTTTCAGCATCAGTAATATCAAGTTTTTTGATGGTAATTTCTGCCCCACTAGAGGAGAGATTGGCTAATATTTCAGGGCTAATTCCTTCTGCCCCTCGACGACTACACAAAACTAGATTCCGCGCCCCTTTTTCAATCATCCATCGGGTTGTTGCTAATCCTAACCCCCCTGTGCCTCCTGTGATTAAATAATAGCCATCAGGACTAAAATTGATATTTCCATCTTCAAGTTTTCTCTGCACTAAACGGGGATAAAAACGCTGTTCCCCCCGCAAAGCAACCCGGTTTTCTTGGGAATTACTGTAGATTTCTTGCAGCAGTTTGTCGGCTGAGTTTACTTCATCTGGATCTAGGTCAATTGCCTTGAAATTAAGTTCAGGATGTTCTAAGACTAGGCTGAAGGCTATTCCTAATAAGGATGCTTGAGAGGGAGAGGTCAGGGTTTTAATGGCTTTTGCTGGTACTGCTCCTTGAGTCACTAAAATCAGAGCCGGCGGATTTTCTTGCTGCAATAAGGCTTGTAAGAAAAAGAGAAATCGTTGACAATGAATCTCGACTTGTTGATCAATTTCTCCAGGGATTTTTTCTAAGCCCCAGAAGTACAGTATTTGACGAGTTTCTGAAGTTATCGAGTTTCTCAATATTGATAGGTAATCTTCAGCCATCTCCGGGTTAATATCTTGGGAAAAGACGCAAGAACAACTTATTCCTCTCTGTTGGAATAGAGGGATTAAACCGTTAGCAATTCCTTGACTATCTGCCCAGATTATTTGATGATAGTAAGATTTTGCCGGAAGAGAAGGTAATTGCTCACTGCTTCGACTAATGATGACACTTTGTTTTAATAAATTTCGGGTTTTTGCTTGGCTTGGTTCGATAATATTAATGTCTTCAAATTGATTCTCAATCAGTAAATTTTGCCAATCTTTTGTGCTGATTAACGGATAACCATTCCGCCGCAGATCTTGACTACATAACCACCATCCTTCTGTCAAGCCAAAGGTTAAATCTACCCAACGTCTTGCCCCGGTACTTTCTAAGAGGATTAGTCGTCCCTTAGGAGCGATGAGAGAGCGCACATTTTCAAGGGTTTTTTGAAGGTTGGCTGTGGCATGAAGAACATTAGCGGCGATGATTATGTCAAAACTGCCGGGGAGAAAATCTTGAGTAAAGGGATTTTTTTCAATGTCTAAAGTTTGATATTTAATAAAGGGATAGTTTCTAAAATTTTCCTTGGCTCTTGTTAAGAAACTAGAGGAAATATCGGTGAATACATATTCGATATGTTCTGTCGGTAAGTGAGGTAAAATGCCAGCAGTAACGGCTCCTGTTCCTCCCCCAATTTCGAGAATTCTTAGGGGATAATAGGGGGGGAAATTCGCAATAGCACGGCTGATTGTGGTGGCGACTAACTGATTCATCAATTTAGCTCCGGCAGCTTCCGAATAAATTGATGCGATCGCTTCTAAATCCCCTTGAGGAAAGAGTAATTCTAATGGCTCAACTTGACGACTCATGACTGCTGCCAAAGCAGAGCCACAACGCTCCATTAGACTAATTTCTGCTGGATAATCGGCAAATTCTTGGCGGAGAATTTTAATTTGCGATGGCGATGAAGGTGCTTCTAATTCTTTGACGAATAACCAGCCATCTTTTGTCTGATTAACGATTTTTTCTTCAGCTAAAATACTTAAACATCGAGATAATAAAGGTCGGTAAAAATCAACAATTTGACCTTGATTTGCTATCTGTGCTTCGGAATAAGTTTGACCTAATTTTGGCTGCCCATTAAGTTTTGTTAAGGCTTCCCAGATATAGACAACGCTTAACTTTTCCAAGGCTTCCATTAAGCGCTCATATTGCCCCAAATTTTCCCCTAGTTGTTGTTCTAACTGTGCGGGGTGAATTTGATTTTTAATCACCTGGGGAGCTACTAAAGTGTCTCTACCATTCCCTAATAATTCCTCGCAAGGCATCCATTCTTCTAGATAGATTTGAGGGGGTATTTCTTGGGGGATAATCTCTTGAGATTGAACGGCTTTTAGTTCTAAGTTGATGAGGGATGCCAAGGGTTGACCTTGGGGGGAATAGATATCAATATCAGCGATAATAATGTTAGGGTTAGGGGAGGAGTTTTTCAGTCGAACCGCGCTGATTACCTGCTCATCAGGAGGGTGGAAAAATGCCAATTGCCCAAGGCGAACAGGAACATAAGTTACTGAGGATTCTTCTTTAAATAAAATGGCAGCAATCCCTTGAAAACAAGCGTCTAACATAGCCGGATGAAAATGATATTTTTCCCGCTCTAACCTATCGGTTAATTTGATTTGAGCAAAAGCTGTATTTTCCCCCCGCTTCAGTTGATGAATGAGCCGAAAGTTACTCCCGTAATTTATCCCTGATTTTTGATAAGTTTCATAAAAGGAGTTGATATCGACTTCTTCAGAACAATTTTTGGCGATTTCTTCTAGATGACAATGGGTTAAATTAGTTGATTTCAATTCATCAATTTTTCCACTAACTAATATTTCCCAATTTGGCTCAAGTGCATGGTAAATTTTAAAGCTTTTTTGCTCAATGATTAACTGTAATGTGTCTTCCGTATCTTTTAAAATTAATGCCTTCTTAAATTCAACATTTTCTAAAATAACTTTTTGATTCTCCCCGGCAGCTAAAGCCATTTCTATCAAGGCAGATGCTGGCAATATGGCCTGATCAAAAACCTGATGTTCTCCTAAAAATGCAGGTTTATGTTGACTAATGCTCCCTCGATATTGAAGGAGAGCTAAGGGAGAAGGAAAATGATCGCCTAGTAAGGGATGTCCAGAGTAATAATTAGGGTTTTTATAGCTAGAAGACTCTGATTTATTGCCAGAATTTATCCAGTAGCGTTTGCGGATAAAAGGCGAATTAGGTAAACTAATTTTTTGCCCCGGATGTGAGCGATGAAAGGCTTCCCAGTTAATATTAAATCCTCGTACATAGAGTTGACCTAGCACCCTTTGCTCATGCTGATCACTGTGACAATCTTCCCCTAAACTAGATAACCATAGAATTGAATTTACCCCTAACTTTTGACGACCTATATTAATGAGATTGGCACTAATTCCCATTTCTAGGAAGATTTGATATCCCATTTGATGCAAAGTAGAAATTCCCTGGGCGATTTCGTCGGATTTCTGCCTAATCCTTTCCCCTCTATTAACTGAATTTGTGAGAGATTTTTTCACAACTTCACCCTGATAAATTAGGGTAATATCGGGAGAGTTAGAATCGACTTCTGAGGTGCTTTTGAGCAAGGATAAAAGGTCTTCTGAGTTGGGGTTTTGTGGGCTAATTTGAGCGCGTTTCGCCACCAGCTTGACGGTATCTTCAAGGGAAAAAACTCCCGCTTGTTGAGCGGCGAGATATTCCCCTAATCCAGAACCTAAAATCGCAGAAGGAGAAATTCCCCACGATTTCCAGAGTTCACAAAGAGCATATTGATAGGCAAATAATAACGGTTGTACAGACAAAGGAATCTGAGGCTCTAAGGCTTTTTTAGATGACAATAATTCCTGAAGAGAAAATTCTAAATATTTTTTAAACAGATGATCGCACTGCCTAAAAGCATCATGAAATACTGGCTCATTATTGAGCAGGGTTTCAATGATTTCTGGGATTTCTGGACTAATTTCTTGCTCGTCATTGCAGAGAAAAGCAATTTTAGGATTGCTTTGCGCTTCTCCATAAATAATGTCGAAGCTATTATTTTGAAAGTGCTTTTCATCCCCATCGCTCTTGAGAAAAGCCTGAATTCCTTGGCGCAGATTCTCTTGATTAGAAACTAAAAGAGCAAGGCGGTGTTTATGGGGAAAACGACCGGTATTTAAAGATAGAGCAATGTCCTTGACGTTGAGAGATGTTTTCTGCTCAAGATAATCCACAAATTGAGTCGTAAAAAGACGTAAACGTTCGGGTTCTTTAGCCGAAAAAGTAACGAGAATGGGGGATATTTTCGGGTTTTGGGGTTGCGGTTGAGGCGGTTCGCTTAAAATAACATGAGCGTTGGTTCCCGATGCTCCAAAAGAACTGACTCCAGCCGCTTTGAGCTTGCCATTGTTAACATTCCAAGGACAATTTTGCGTGACGATACTAATCGGTAAGGCATCCCAATTAATATGAGGATTGGGTTTTTTGAAATTCAGATGAGCCGGAATTTCACGGTAGTGTAGCGATAATGCGGTTTTAATTAATCCTGAAATTCCAGCCGCCGCCGCCAGATGACCTAAATTAGTTTTGAGAGAACCGACTAATAACGGGTTAGATTTCCGACGATTGACGCATAATGCCTCGGCTATGGCTTTAATTTCGATGGGATCTCCCAAAGATGTTCCTGTACCGTGAGCTTCAACATAATCGATAGCCGCGGCATCTAAACGAGCATCAGCTAGAGCTTCTCTGATTAATTCTCTCTGCACAGGCCCATTAGGAACGGTAAAGCCGCCACTGGCCCCATCGTTGTTGACTGCGGTCCCCCGAATCACTGCCCAAATGTGATCGCCATCTTGAAGAGCGTCACTGAGTCTTTTTAAGACGATGACTCCGCAACCTTCCCCTATCCCAAACCCATCGGCACTTTCGTCAAAGGTTTTGCATTGGCCATCGGCGGCTAACATCTGATTGCGGCACAAGGCGATGACGACTTCTGGAGTTAAAACTAAGTTCACTCCTCCGACTAAAGCTTGTCTGCATTCTTGGGAACGTAAGGAACGGCAAGCCAGATGAACAGCGACTAAGGAAGAAGAACAAGCGGTATCTACTGCCAAACTCGGACCATTAAGATTTAAAAGGTAAGAAATACGCCCAGCTGCCGCATTAGTATGATTGCCCGAAATATGATAGGCTCCGATGGCATTATAGTCCTCATTTGAGGTAAGAATACGGGCATAGTCATTGTTAGTAATCCCGATAAAAACCCCTGTTTTTCCCCTTCTAGCCGTCGTTGTTGCCATTCCTGCATTTTCCAAAGCTTCATAGGCCACCTCTAAAAGCAACCTTTGCTGAGGATCCATAGCGACGGCTTCCTTGGGAGCAATTCCGAAAAAATGGGCATCAAACTGGGAGACATCATCGAGAAACCCCCCCTGAGAAACATAGATTTTACCCACTTTATTCCGATCTGAATCATAAAAATCCTGCTGGTTCCAGCGCTCATTAGGTATTTCTCTGAGGTGATTTTTACCCGCTTTCAGGAAAGACCAGAAGGATTCAGGTGTCGCAATATTATGACCGAAACGACAACCTAAACCCACGATAGCTAAGGGTTCGCTTTGTTGAGACTCGAAAGCTTTTAATTTTTCTTTAGCTTCACTAAGAGCTTTAAAAACTCTAGTTTGGATTGATTGCTCGTTTTCGGATAAGTTCTTTTTATCTTGAAAGTCCATAGTGTTAGACTCGACTTGGAAAAGAATAATTATTGCGACTGACGGGGTGACAAGCAGATGGAAAGTGAAACAGGGTGTAGATTGTCGGGGTTAGGGTGTAGGGAAAAAGCTTGAGACTTTCGCCGAAAGATAACGAGGGAATTTGGTTTTTACCAGGTAAGTCGATTAATTTGATGGCTTACAGTGAGGAAATTTTCCCCCCACCTCACTTAAATTTCCACCTCGTTGTCACTTCTTCAGCTATTACGACCAGACAGCCAATCATACCTGATCGAGGTAGTAATTGTCAACAGACATCTCCAATAACCTGGTGTGGGGTGTGGCATCCTAAGCTCTGCTCTGCTGGTCTCGCGCCACTATATCTTTAAATGTCACACTTTCCGCACTTCTTAATATTCAATTAATAATTTTTACTAATTTATTGCTGACAACAGTAGTTTCTACAATGAAGATTTTTCGTCAAAACATCTTGGGGAATGTAAAGATATATAAAAGTATATGAAGATGTGCGGAATGTCGGTTTAATATGCTATGATGTCGAAGCTCAGAACAATTTTGAAGAAGCGACAGAAACCTCGACCTTAGCCGTAGTCGGGTTTCCTGTAGTCCATATAGCAATAATTCCACTCGTCAGAGACGGGAATTATCGCTTTAAGGGAACAGGGAACGGGTAAGCATTGTACCCCATGACTCTGAATACCGCCATCAACTACTATTTAGGGACAAAGTTAGAACAGCAATGGAAGCACATCTGGTTTCAATAGATTACCAAATTCGGCAACTTCAAGAAATAGATCCAGTAACTACTCTATTTGGTAATGTAAGTCAGAATAAAACCGGGGAGCAAGATAGCGTTATTGAAGTTATCTCTACAGATTTACAGAAAAAAATCAACAGTTTAACGGCAAATAATTCTGTTAATAATTTAGCATTTCATCTGGCTGTTGTCCAGGTTTTAATGTTTAAATATACTGCTCAAGTCGAGTTTGCTACGGCTACAGGAGCTTTGAATACAGAAAAATTAGATAGCCTGATATTTTGCCGATTCAATCAACATAATTTTAGTTCATTTAAAGATTTACTAAGAATCATTCGTAAAGATTTACAAGAAGGATATCGCCATCAAAACTATGCTCTGGATAGTTTGGTCAAAACCTTGGCAGCAAGAGGAGGAGAACTAGAGAATATTTTTGACGTTGCTGTGATCAAAGAAGGCCTGTGTGGGGACATTTCTTCGTTAAATAAATTTCAATTAGTTTTTGCCATAGCAGCGGATGATAGTGGTGTTTCTGTCACTTTTATTAAAGATAACTTTCCCAGAGATTTTGTCGAGAGAATGCTAGGACATTACCGGAAAATCTTAGAAACAGTGACGATTAATCCCGATATAGATTTGTCAGAAATTGATATATTAACGGCAAAAGAACGAGAACAATTGCTGATAGATTGGAATGATACGGCCATTCAATATCCTCAAAAGCAATGGATTCATCAGCTATTTGAAGAGCAAGCCAAACTTTACCCTGAGAGAGTGGCGGTCATTTTTGAAAATCACGAATTAACTTATCAAGAATTAAATGAAAAAGCCAATCAACTGTGTCATTACCTACAAAAATTAGGAGTAAAACCAGAGGAATTAGTCGGAATTTGTCTGGAGCGTTCCTTAGAAATGGTAGTAGGTTTATTGGCTGTTTTGAAAGCCGGAGGAGCTTACGTCCCCTTAGATCCTAATTATCCTCAAGAACGCCTAAGTTATCTATTAGAAGATACTGGGGTAAAAGTGATCATTACTGCGGAATTGCTGCGGGGATTGTTGGGGGAATACCGGGGGATTGTTGTTGCTTTAGATACAGATTGGCCAGCAATTTCTCAAGAAAGTCAGAACAATTGTGACAGTGGCGTAGCGGGGGAAAATTTAGCCTATGTTATTTATACTTCGGGATCTACAGGTAAGCCTAAAGGTGCGATGAATACTCATCAGGGTATCAGGAATCGTTTGTTGTGGATGCAGGATACTTATCAGTTAACTAACAGCGATCGCATTTTACAAAAAACCCCTTTTAGTTTTGATGTTTCAGTGTGGGAATTCTTCTGGCCATTATTAGCCGGTGCAACCCTAGTGGTAGCTAAACCAGAAGGTCATAAAGATAGTATCTATTTAATACAATTGATCCAAGAGCAGCAAATTACTACCCTTCATTTTGTCCCCTCGATGCTGCGAGTGTTTCTGCAAGAAACAGAGCTAAAAGAATGTAGTTCTCTCAAGCGGGTTTTATGTAGTGGGGAAGCTCTGCCATTAGACCTAACACAACGCTTTTTTGAGCATTTTAACTGTGAACTTCACAACCTCTACGGGCCGACTGAGGCGGCGATTGATGTGACTTACTGGCCCTGTTTACCGGGGAGTGAAAAAGCGATAGTGAGTATTGGTCAACCAATTGCCAATACTCAGATTTATATTCTTAATCCGCACTTACAACCAGTTCCTATAGGGATTGTGGGAGAATTACATATTGGTGGTATAGGTTTAGCTCGTGGATATCTCAATCGTCCCGAATTAACAGACCAGAAATTTATCCCTAATCCTTTTGCTAAGGTCGCAGGAGCAATAGGGGGAGAAATTAGGGCAAAATTATATAAAACGGGGGATTTAGCCCGGTATTTACCGGATGGAAATATTGAGTTTTTGGGGCGTATTGACCATCAAGTTAAGATTCGAGGTTTCCGGATTGAGCTTGGGGAAATTGAAACTATACTCAGTGAACATCCAGCAGTTGAGCAAGCGGTAGTCATTGCATCGGAGACAGAAACCGGCAGTAAAACACTAATTGCTTATGTTGTGGGTCAGTCTCAAGAGGGGGAACTCTTGGCGACTTCAGAAAAAGGGCAATTATTCGATGAGCAAATCGAGCAATGGCAAAGCCTCTATAACCAAATTTACAGCCAAACATCGGCAGATTCTGAGGGTATATTTAATATTGTTGGCTGGAATAGTAGTTACACGGGGGAACCTATCCAGGCTGCTCAGATGCGAGAATGGCTAGATGATAAGGTGAAGGTTATTCTCGCTCAACAACCTAAAAAAGTTCTGGAAATAGGTTGTGGAACCGGGTTAATATTATTCCAAGTTGCTCCCCATTGTCAGCATTATTGGGGAACAGATATTTCATCAGTAGCCTTAGACCATATTCAGCGAATTAATCAAGAAGGGCCAAAGCTGGAGCAAATAAGGTTATTTACCCGTACTGCCGATAATTTTGAGGGTTTGGAGTCAGAAGGATTCGATACAATTATCCTTAACTCGGTTGTGCAGTATTTCCCCCATATAGATTACTTATTGCGGGTTTTAGAGGGAGCTATCAAGGTACTAACTCCGGGGGGGTGTATTTTCCTTGGAGATGTGCGAAACTTGCAACTCATGGCAGCTTTTCACGCTGATGTAGAACTTTATAAGGCTAACCCTGAAGATTCGATTAGGGATTTTAAACAGCTTGTACAGAGGAAAATTGAGCAAGAAAATGAGTTATTCATTGACCCTGATTTTTTTAGAGCAATTCAGTCCTATTTTCCTCAGATTACTGAAGTCGAGATTCATCTAGAGAGAGGTCGATACCACAACGAATTGACTCAATTTCGTTACAATGTTGTTCTGCGGATTGGAACAATTGTGGATTTTAGCACCGACCTTCCAGAATTAAACTGGACTGAACAGCAGCTGACTTTATCTGAGGTGAGAAATCAACTGGGGACATCTGAGGGGTTAAGGGTGATAGGTGTCCCTAATTTGCGCTTGTTTGGACCTTTAAAAAGTGTGGAATTGTTGAACAATTCTCAAGACTTTGGGACAATCGAGGAATTTAAAGCGATTAAATCGGACATTATACCGGAAAATGCCGTAGAAACTGAAGATTTTTCGGCTTTAGCTGCGGATTTATCCCTTTCGGTTTGGGTAACTTGGTCTGATACTCCGGACTGTTACGATGTGATTTTTGCTCCGCTAGAAAATTCCCGTAGAAATTACATCGCTTTTACCCCCACCCACACCGCAAAACCTGAATGGCAACTTTATGCAAATCACCCTTTAAGGTCTAAGTTAAACAGTAAACTGATTCCCCAACTGCGGAGTTATCTGCAAAAGCAACTCCCAGAATACATGATACCCCATGCCTTTGTGCAATTGGATTCTATTCCTCTGACAAATAATGGAAAAATTGACCGTCGCGCCCTACCCTCTCCAAGCTATAACAGTTTAAGGAATTCGGAGAATTTTGTAGCACCTTGTACCCCTCTTGAGGAAATTTTAGCACTGATTTGGGCTGAAGTTTTGGGCATCGAAGAGGTTGGTATTCACGATAATTTTTTTGAACTTGGGGGGGATTCGATTCGGGCAATACAAGTGATCGCTAAGGCGCGACAAATGGGTTTTCATTTTTCCTTACCCCAATTATTGCAACATCAAACCATTCAAGAATTGGCCAATTGCGTTAGCTATGAAATTGATACTTTGGGGACTGAAAAAACGGAAGTTTTTAGTTTAATTCCTCAAGAAGTTCGCTGGGATTTACCGGAGGAAGTGGAGGATGCTTATCCTCTAACTGCTCTACAATTGGGGATGATATTTCATAGTGAATATCAGGGGAATCTGTCGGTGTACCATGATGTGTTTACCTATCATATTCGTGCTACTTTTAATTTTCCCGCTTTACATAGTGCTATTAAGGAGATTGTCCAGCGGCATCCGGTATTACGAACCAGTTTCGCACTCTTTGAATATCAGGAACCCCTACAATTAGTTCATCGACAAATCGATGTTCCTTTAGGATTAGATGACCTAACCCATTTATCTCCTTCTGAACAAGACACGGCTATTGATGATTGGATTGAGCGGGAAAAAATCCGCACTTTTGACTGGAATAGTCCTCCTTTATTTCGCTTTCATCTCCATCGCCGCAATCAGGATAACTTTAACCTAACTTTCAGTTTTAATCACTCTATTTTAGATGGTTGGAGTGTCGCCTCATTGCTCACAGAATTGTTACAACAGTATCTCTATCTTCTCGACAAAAAAGTTTTACCTCTTTCTCCCCCTCCAGATATCAGTTTTAGGGATTTTGTCGCCTTAGAAAAGAAAACTATTCAATCGACAGAATGCCAGAATTATTGGCAAGAAAAACTCAGAGATGTCACGCTGACCAAACTTCCTCAGTGGTCGAAATCTAATCAAGTTAATCAAGATTGGGATTGGTTAGTTCCCATATCTAGTCAGGTATCTCAGGGATTAAAACAACTCGGTAAACAAGTTGGAGTCCCCCTAAAAAGTGTTTTATTGGCGGCTCATTTTCGGGTATTAAGTTTACTGAATAATCAGAGGGATATTGTTACAGGTTTAGTCTCTAATGGACGGTTAGAAGTAGCCGATGGGGAAAAGATATTAGGTTTATTTTTGAATACTTTGCCCCTACGTTTAGAGTTATCTGGAGGTTCTTGGAGCGATTTAGTTAAGCAAGCTTTTGATGTTGAAAGAGAATGCTTATCTTGGCGAAGATATCCCCTGGCTGAGTTACAAAAAACTTTTGCGGGTCAACCTTTGTTTGATACGGCTTTTAATTTTATTCATTTTCATGTTTATCAAGGTATCATCGGGGTGCAAGATTTAGAGGTCTTGGGAGGGAAGTTTTTTAATCAAACTAATTTTACATTGTTAGCTAATTTTAGTCTTCATCCCCTTTCATCTGAAGTAGAACTTACCCTTAAATATGATGGGAATTATCTAGGGGAAAAGCAGATGGAGTTAATCGGAGGATACTACGAGAAAACTCTCATCGCTATGGCAACGGAAGGGTTAGAACGTTATGAGACTTGTTGTTTACTTTCTGAGCAAGAACAACATCAATTATTGAAAGAATGGAATGATACTGAGGTTCACTATCCAGATGACTGTATTCATCAATTGTTTGAGGAGCAAGTTAAGCGCAGTCCTGATGCGATCGCTATTATTGCAGAAAATGAACAATTAACCTACCGTCAATTAAACGAAAAAGCGAATCAATTAGGGCATTATTTAGGCAAAAAAGGGGTGAAACAGGAGTCTTTGGTGGGAATTTGCCTAGAACGGACAACTGAGATGGTTATAGGGTTATTAGCCATTCTCAAAGCAGGGGGAGCTTATGTACCTTTAGATGCAGCTTATCCAACTGAACGCCTCAATGTCATTTTAGGGGATGCCCAAGTTTCCTTGTTGCTAACACAAGAAAAATTAGTCGAGAAATTAGGGAATTATCCAGGGAATCTGGTGATATTAGAGGCAGAACCAAGAAATATAGCCCTAGAAAGTCCCGAAAACCTCTCTTTACCCGTAAGTTCCAGTAATACCGCTTATGTGATTTATACCTCCGGTTCAACGGGGAAACCGAAAGGGGTTGTCATTGAGCATCAAAGCACCACAACCTTACTGAATTGGTCCAAGGAAGTCTTTAGCAGTGAGGAATTAGCGGGGGTTTTGGGTTCTACGTCTATTTGTTTTGATTTGTCAGTATTTGAACTATTTTTGCCCTTGACTGTGGGGGGTAAGATTATTCTGGCCCAGAATGTTCTAGATTTGCCTAGTTTAAGTGCAGCCAAAGAGGTAACATTAATTAATACCGTACCTACAGCGATCGCCCAACTCCTGGAAATTGAGGCGATACCTGAGACTGTGCGAACGGTAAACCTCGCAGGAGAAGCTTTGTCTAATCAATTAGTCCAGAAGCTTTACCAGCAGGAAAACATTAAGAAAGTTTATAATCTCTATGGTCCTTCAGAAGATACCACTTATTCCACTTTTAGCTTAGTGCCTAAAGGACACCATGGACAACCGAGTATCGGCCGGCCTATTGCCAATACTGAAGTTTATATTCTGGACTCTTTTAAGCAACCGGTTCCTCTAGGAACTATTGGTGATTTATATATCGGGGGTGAAGGGTTAGCTCGATGTTATCTTAATCAACCTGAATTAACCGCCGAGAAATTTATCTCCAATCCGTTTAGCAATGAACCCAATGCAAAACTCTATAAAACAGGAGATTTAGCCCGATATTTACCCGAGGGAAATATTGATTTTTTGGGGCGGGGTGATAATCAGGTAAAATTGCGGGGTTTCCGCATTGAATTAGGAGAAATTGAGGCAACTCTAGGGACTTATCCCCAAGTTAAGCAAACGGTGGTGAAGGTTTGGGAGGACTCCTATCGGAATAAGAGGTTAGTCGCTTATCTAGTAGGAGAAAATGGCCCGATAAATACTGAGGATTTGCGTCGTTTCTTGGGACAGAAGTTGCCAGAGTATATGATTCCGGCTCTTTTTGTGTCCTTAGAAGCTCTCCCTCTGACTCCTAATGGAAAAATTGACCGTTCAAGATTACCCATCCCTGAGATACCTTGCACATCTGAGCAGGATTTTGTTCCCCCTCATACTCAGAAAGAAAAGATTTTGGCTAGTATTTGGCAAGATGTTCTCAGCATTAAACAAGTGAGTCGTTATGACCGCTTTTTTGAAGTTGGGGGCGATTCTATTCTCAGTATTCAGGTTGTCGCTCGCGCTCGTCAAGCCGGGTTGAAGATTACTCCTAAACAGATATTTGAATATCCTACTCTTGCTGAACTGGCTACAGTTGCCGATTATTCCACAGCCGAATTAGCTAAACAGGGTTTAGTGACGGGTATTGTGCCTCTCACTCCCATTCAACTGTGGTTTTTTGAGCAAAATCGCGCTGAAATGCACCACTTTAATCAGTCTGTCCTCTTAGAAGTTCCCCATCACCTGAAAGCTGATTTGTTAGCTCAATCTCTGAGAAAATTAATTGAACATCATGACGCTTTGCGGTTACAGTTTACTGTGGAGGAAGGACAATGGCAACAAGTCAATGAAGGAATGTCGGATGAAGTACCTTTTGAGGTGATTGATTTGTCTTCTATTCCTCAATCTCAGCAAGGGGAAACTCTCTTAGCAATGGCAACAGTTCAACAAGCAAGTTTAAATCTCTCTAGTGGACTATTAATCAAGGCCGTACTATTTGAATTGGCCCCCTATCAACCTAGTCGGTTACTGATTATTATTCATCACTTGGGAGTTGATGGTGTATCTTGGCGAATTTTGCTAGAAGATTTATTGATGACCTATCAACAGTTGGAAAGGGGGGAGAATGTAGAACTTCCTCCAAAAACCATAGCTTTTCAGGATTGGGCGCTTCTCTTGAGGGATTATGGACAAGGGGAAAAAGCGAAAGCGCTATTAGACTATTGGTTAACTCAACCTTGGTTAGAAGCGAGAAATTTACCTGTAGATAACGAGAGTGGAAAAGAAGACAATACAGTAGCGATGGCAAATGATGTCACGGTGACTCTAGATGAAGAACAAACCCGCACCCTCTTGCAAAAGGTTCCCGCTGCCTATAACACTCAAATTAACGAGGTTTTGTTAACCGCTTTAGCAGAAACTTTGACACAATGGACAGAAAATTTGACCATATCCCTTGATTTAGAAGGACACGGACGAGAAGATTTGTTCGGTGAGGTTGACCTATCGAGGACGGTAGGTTGGTTTACCAGTCTTTTTCCGGTTGTTTTGCGACTCCCCCCCGAAAATCACCCCGGTGAGCGACTCAAATCTATTAAGGAACAGTTACGAGCTATTCCTCACAGGGGAATTGACTATGGAATTTTGCGATATTTGAGTGATGATGCTGATATTAAGTCTAAATTAGCTGAAATTCCTGCCAGAGAAGTTTTGTTTAATTATTTAGGTCAATTTGAGCAAGGACGATTGCAAAAAGGGGATTGGAAATTAGCGGATGAGTCTAAGGGGCCTAATCACAGTCTTAAGGGACATCGTAGTCATTTATTAGAGATTACGGCCAGAGTTATAGAGGGACAGTTACAAGTAAACTGGACTTATAGCGCTCTCATCTATGAACGTTCGACGGTAGAATATTTAGGGCGCGGCTATAAAGAAGCTTTGCTGAAATTGATTGAGCATTGTTTATCTCCTGATGCTGGGGGTTACACTCCCTCAGATTTTCCAGTAGCGCAATTGAATCAACAGGAATTAGACGATATTCTGGCAGAAATTGACTAATAAGGAGAATCTTTCATGGCAGACACAAAAAATCAACCCGCCAAAAATGTGGAGTCTATTTATCCTCTTTCCCCCATGCAGGAAGGGATGCTCTTTCATAGTCTCTATACTCCTGATTCAGGGATTTATTGTAGTCAAACTCTAATTACTCTGGAGGGAGAAATTAACCTTACAGTTTTTAGGCAAGCGTGGGAAAAAGTTGTCGAGCGTCACTCGGTATTAAGGACTCTATTTCTTTGGGAAAAACGGGAAAAACCTCTGCAAATTGTGCGAAAAAAGGTTGATTTGCCTTGGGATTATCAAGATTGGCGCAATCTTTCCCCCAGAGAACAACAACAACGTTTAGATTTATTGTTACAAACAGAGCGTCAACAAGGGTTTGAACTCAAAGTTGCTCCTTTAATGCGCTGCTTGATGATTCAACTATCAGACCAAACTTATAAATTCCTCTGCAATCATCATCATATTATTCTGGATGGTTGGAGTATGCCTATTATTTATCAAGAAGTTTTAGGGTTTTATGAGGCAGGTATTCAAGGGAAAAGTTATCATCTTCCTTTGCCGCGTCCTTATCAAGATTATATTGTTTGGTTACAGCAGCAAAACCCATCTGTTGCTGAGAGTTTTTGGCAGCGAACTCTTGAAGGGTTTATGACTCCCACCCCCCTGAGGGTGGACAGACTCCAGTTAATGAAATCTGAAGGTAAGCCGACTTATAAAGAGTATAACTGTCATTTATCGGCTTCTCACTCGAAAGACCTGCAATCTTTGGCGCAAAAGCATAATCTGACCTTATCTACTCTAGTACAGGCCGCTTGGGCGATTCTTCTCAGTCGCTATAGTGGGGAGTCAGAAGTTTTATTTGGGGTTACGGTTTCTGGTCGCCCCCATGATTTATCAGGGGTAGAACATAGGGTAGGATTATTTATTAATACATTGCCGCTGCGAGTCTCCATCAGAGAATCAGATTTATTGTTATCTTGGTTACAGGAATTACAGCAAAAGCAAGCAGAAATTCAGGATTATGCTTATGTTTCTCTGGCTGAAATACAGAGATTGAGTGATATTCCACCGGGGGTTCCCCTGTTTGAGAGTTTGGTCGTTTTTGAGAATTATCCCAGAGAAGCGTTATCGAGAGATTCTCGTCAATCCTTAAGGGTTAAGGATGTGGAGAATTTTGAGGAAACTAATTATCCTTTGACGGTGGTTGCTATTCCTAAACAGGAGTTACTGATTCAGTTAATCTATGATACTGGCCGTTTTACTCAGGATACGATTGAACGGATGGCAGGACATTTACAGACTATTTTAACAGGAATTGTTACTGAACCTCTGCAACGAGTAACACAATTACCTATATTGACAACAGAAGAGCAACATCAGTTATTAGTAGAGTGGAACAATACTGAGGCTGATTATCCTTTAGATAAGTCTTTACATCAATTATTTGAGGAACAAGTTGCCCAGAATCCCGAGGGAATAGCGGTTATTTTTGAAGACCAAAAATTGACCTATCAACAGTTAAATAACCGGGGAAATCAGTTAGCTCACTGTTTACGAGATAAGGGTGTAAATCCAGAAAGTTTGGTCGGTATTTTTATGGAGCGTTCCCTAGAGATGGTCATCGGTTTATTAGGGATATTAAAAGCTGGGGGAGCTTATGTACCTTTAGAGCCAGATTATCCTACCGAGCGCTTGGGGGATATCCTCTCAGATTCGGGTGTTTCTTTGGTGTTAACTCAGGAATCTTTAGGGGATTTTCTTCCCCAAACTGGTGTCGAATTACTGTGTTTAGATAGGGATTGGGAAAAGATAGCTACCTATAGCCCAGAAAATCCCTTCAATCTAACGACTCCTGAGAATTTAGCCTATGTTATTTATACATCAGGTTCAACGGGAAAACCCAAAGGAGTATTAATTAGCCATCGGGGGTTAATGAATTTAATTTGTTGGCATCAAGACGCTTTTGAAATTACGCCTTTAGACAAAACTACTCAACTAGCAAGAAGCGCTTTTGATGCTGCGGTTTGGGAGTTATGGCCCTGTTTAACAGCCGGTGCGAGTCTTGTCTTAGTTAAACCTGAAATCATGCAATCTCCCCCGGACTTGCGAGATTGGTTAATTGCCCAAGAAATCACCGTCAGCTTTTTACCAACTCCCCTAGTTGAGAAGATTTTATCTTTAGAATGGGATGAAAATATAGCCCTCAGAATTATCTTAACGGGTGGGGATAAACTCCATCATTATCCTTCAGTATCAAGGCCTTTTAAGCTTATTAATAATTATGGTCCTACAGAGAATACAGTAGTAACCACTTCAGGAATAGTTCCCGATTTTGAGGAAGGAAACTCCTCATCCCCGTCTATTGGCAAGCCAATTTCTAACACAAAAATTTATATTTTAGATCAGAATTTACAACCGCTTCCGATTGGGGTTCCTGGAGAGTTACATATTAGCAGTGTGGGGTTAGCGCGGGGTTATCTCAATCGTCTGGAATTAACTAAAGAAAAATTTATTTCTAACCCTTTTAATTCGGGTATATTATATAAAACGGGGGATTTAGTTCGCTATCTTCCAGAGGGCAATATTGAATTTTTAGGGCGCATTGATAATCAGGTTAAGCTGAGGGGATTACGGATTGAATTAGGGGAAATAGAAGCAGTTTTAGAGACCCATTCTCAAGTGGAAAAAGCCGTAGTTATTTTGCGAGAAGATACGTCAGAAAATCAACGCTTAGTCGCTTATATAGTCAGGAAATTCCCCTCATTAGGTATCGGAGAATTGCGCCGTTTCTTGCAGCAGCAACTCCCCGCTTATATGGTTCCTTCTGCCTTTGTCATGTTGTCAGATTTTCCCTTAAATAACAATGGCAAGATAGACAGGAAAAAATTACCTGTCCCCGATGAGACATCAATTATTGAATCTGCTTATCTAGCCCCAAGAAATGAAAAAGAAAGCCTCTTAGCTCAGATTTGGCAAGATGTTCTTCAGCTATCACAAATAGGGGTTAATGACAACTTCTTTGAGTTAGGAGGACATAGCTTAAAAGCTATTTCTCTAGTGAGTAAAATTCAAGAAAAGTTAGGGCAATCTTTGCCCATTAAACAAGTATTTGCTCATCCTACCATTGCTGAACAAGCAGAATTATTAAGCACTGTTACCCCTCTGACGGTAGCCACTATTCCCCTTGTATCTGCACAAGAAACCTACGAAACATCCCATGCTCAGAGACGTTTCTATGTCTTGCAACAGATGGATCTCAATAATGTAGCTTATCATATTGTTTCCACCCTCAAAATAGCAGGAAATTTTAGCCCAGATGTCTTTGAAAAAGCCATACAATTATTGATTTCCCGTCATGAATCCCTGCGGACATCTTTCATTTTAATTAACGGTGAACCACAACAGAAAATCCTGCAAAATCGTCCTTTTGATTGGGAATTTAAAGACTGGACAAATAAACCTGATGAAGAAATCTTAGAAACGATTGCAAAAGAGAGAAAAGCGTTTGACTTAGAAAAAAGTCCCCTGGTGCGCTCTAAGGTTTATAAACTGTCTCCGAATGAATATATTTTGGAGTTAGAAATTCATCATATTATCTGTGATGGTTGGTCAATGAGTTTGTTAGCTAAAGAATGCTTAGAATACTACTCTGATTTAGCCAAAGGATTACAGCCTAATATAGAGCCATTGCCGATACAATATAAAGATTATGCAGGGTGGCAAAATAATCTTTTAAGGAGCGAAAATAATTCAAAAAACCTAGATTACTGGCGGCAAAAACTGGACAATGGACAACTGACCAGAGTTCACTTACCGACAGACTTTAAACGTCCCCAAATAAAGACGTTTAAGGGTTCTCATTTAAGCTGGACATTTGACCGAGAAACGATTTCTAAATTAAGAAAAATTTGTCAAGAAAACGAAATAACCCTATTCATGGCATTGGTAGCGGCTGTCAAAATATTACTGTATCGCTACAGTGGTCAACATGATATTACTATTGGTACAGAAATCGCCACTAGAAACCATCCTCAACTGCAATCTCTAATCGGTTTATTTCTCAATACCTTAGTTATTCGTGACCAAATTGAACCCGAAAAAGGCTACAAAAATCTACTCGCAAAGGTTCGTCAAACCGTTACCGAAGCCTTAGAACATTCCGATTATCCCTTTGATATTTTAGTAGAAAAATTAGCTGTTTCTAGAGAAATTAACCGCACTCCCTTGTTTGATATATTAGTCCTTCTGCAAAATTTTGATCAACCTGTAGGCTTAGAAAATATACAAATAAAATCTCTAGATTCCCTGACCCCGACCAGTAAGTTTGATCTATCTTTTGTGTTTAGTGAAGCTCAGGAAAAACTCAGATTAGAGCTAATTTATAACACCGACTTATTCCAAGAGGAGAGGATGAAAAAATGTCTCATTCACTTCGATAAACTCTTGAATGAAATGCTATCTAACCCTGCCCAACCCGTCAAAGACATTTCTTTGTTATCGGCAGCAGAAACCGCTTTCATCGCCAATTTTATCAATCCTATTCCTCGCTTAGAAACCCGTACCATTATCCATGATTTTATTGACCAAGTTGAAGCCAAACCGGAGAAAACATCGATTATTTATCCAGGGGGTAAATTTAGCTATCAAGAATTACATGAACTAACTAACTTTTGGGCTTATGCCTTAAAAGAATTAGGCGTGGAAAAAGACAAGGTTTGTGGTGTTCTCCTAGAAGGAGATTATCGTCAGTTAATCGCCATGCTGGCAGTATTTAAAGCCGGAGGAATCTATTTACCTCTACGTTTAGATGAACCAGAGGAGCGTCGGCAACGCATGATGATTAAAACTAGCCCCGAAATTATCTTAGTTGCGGCGGAGAATTTAGAGGGGATTAAACCCCAACTATCCGCATTAGAAAAACCGCCTCATATCTTAGTGGTTAAGGCTCATAAAATTCAGCAATATCATCAGTGGAATGGCATGGATTATCAAGAGTTTCCTTGCCAATTAAGCAAACTGCAACCCGTTCTAGCTATGCCGGATGCTGATGATTCTAATTATATTATGTTTACTTCTGGCTCAACCGGTGAACCTAAAGCAATTTTAGGCAGTCACGGCAGCTTACGTCATTTCATTGATTGGGAAAAACGGGAATTTGGCATTAATGAAAGTTGGCGCTGTTTACAAATTGCTCAAATTAATTTTGATGCTTATTTGAGGGAAACCTGTGTGACTTTATGCTCAGGGGGAACTCTGTATATTCCAGAGAGTACAGAGCGAGAAGACTTAGAGCTTTTATTACTGCGAATAGGAGAATGGAAAATTAACTTACTACACACTGTCCCCTCGGTAATGCGTCTATTTTTAAAGATGGGGCGTGGTTTAATTAATGCTCATAATCTCCTGAAAAATTTGCGAATTTTTGTCTTAGGAGGAGAGCCTTTATTTGTGAAAGAACTGGCTGAATGGCATCAAATTTTTGGCTCTCAGACAGAATTTGTCAATATTTATGGAGCGAGTGAAACTACATTTGTTAAGCATTTTTATCGAATTCCTAACCCTAATAATATTCCCTATGAACGGGTTCCGGGTGGTCAAACTTTGCCAGATGCCGCTTATGCAGTGGTTGATGGAAATCGCGCCAGGGCAATAGGAGAAGTAGGAGAAGTGTTCGTTAAATCCCCCTATTTAACAAAAGGTTATTATCAAGATGAAAGCTTAACTCATTCAGTTTTTGTGCCTAATCCTTTGAATGGGGGGAGGGATATAGTTTATCGTACTGGAGACTTAGGCAGACTGCTTCCTGATCTAACTTTAGAAGTAATAGGACGCAGTGACAACCAAATTAAATTAAATGGGGTACGGATTGAATTAGGAGAGATTGAAGATGTCCTCAGTGCGATTGAGGGAGTAGAAAAAGCCTTAGTTATAGCTAATAAAAAGGAGGAATTAGTAACCGTAATTGCTTATTATCAAGCAGAGGATACAGTTCATCAGGAATATATTCGAGGTAAATTAAAGCAACTCTTACCGATTTATATGCAGCCTAGCTTTTTAATGCGGTTAGAAGCTTTTCCCTTGTTACCCAATGGAAAAATTCATCGTCTAGCTTTGCCAAAACCCGAAGAAAATATTACTGACTCAACTAACCAAGTCCCAGATTTTAATCCACAAGAAGCTTTATTAGCTTCCCTTTGGGGTGAGTTATTAGAAGCAGAAGTGAGTAACAGTAATCAGTCATTTTTTGAACTAGGAGGAAACAGTCTAAAGGCGATGCGCTTAGTGTCACAAATCCGTAATCAATTTGGTGTTTCCCTCCGATTACGGGAAATTTTTACCCATAATACTTTAAAAGAACAAGCTGTATTAATTCAATCCCGACAAAAACGATGATCAACTTACCACAATCTGACTCAATTAACCCACTGGAAAAACAAAAATATTACGAAGTCTCTCACGGTCAAAGAAGGCTTTGGATTTTGCAGCATATCAGCGAATCTTCTAGTGCTTATAATATTAGGCTTGCCATGAGAATTAATGGCAAATTAGATGTTTCTATATTAACAGCAGCTTTTCAAGAACTGGTGAACCGTCATGAAATTCTCAGAACCACTTTTACCAGTGTTGGGGGCAATATTAAGCAAGTTATTCATGAGCAAATCCCCACAGAACAGTTAATCATTTTTAAAGATTTAAGAGGAGAAAAAGAGGCTGAACTTTTAGCAGATGATTTGATTCAAGATTCGGCAAATTTACCTTTTAGTTTAGAAAAGTTGCCCCTTATTCGGGTCTTATTGGTGCAGATTAAGTCAGAAGAATTTATCTTTGGTTTGACTGTCCATCATATTATTGGAGATGCACAATCACTTGATATTATCTTTCAAGAGTTCTTTTCATTATACTCTGCTTATACTCAACAAAAAAAAGCTGAATTACCCCCTCTTACCCTACAGTATAAAGACTATGCGGCATGGCAAAATCAGTGGTTAGAAAGTGAAGAAGTTAGAGAACAACATGAGTATTGGTGTGAGGTTTTTTCCGAACATCCCCCTATCTTAAACTTACCGATAGACTTCCCTCGACCTCAAGTAAAATCTTCTCAAGCGGCTTCCTACACTTATCAATTTAGTGAGAGTCTTAGCCAACAATTACAAACCTTTGCAACTCAAAATAATACGACTCTATTTATTACCCTACTGACTTTCTTTAAAATATTACTCTACCGCCACACCGGTCAACGGGATTTAGTAGTTGGTATCCCTATTTCAGCACGAAATCATCCTGATTTAGAAAACCAGATCGGGTTTTATGTTAACACCTTGGCTTTGAGATCTTTATTACCAGAGGGAGTAACTTTTAAGCAAGTCTTAGGGGAAGTAACTAACACCTGTCTTGATGCTTATGAATATCGTGATTATCCTTTTGATAAATTAGTATCTGCTCTCAATTTAGAACGAGATCTGTCCCGAAATCCCTTATTTGATGTCATGTTTTCTCTACTGGGTAAAGAAAGCAAAACTGTCTTAAAAATTCCAGGTTTGGAACATCAACCCTATCCCCTAAAACCACGCATGGCTCAATTTGATATGACTTGGAGCTTCTTTGAAGATAGTCATAATCTTATATTAGCTATTGAATATGAGCCAGATTTATTTTTGCCTGAAACTATCGCCAGAATGAGCGGTCACTTTTTACAAATTATTGAAAGTGTAATTCAGAATCCAGATTGTCAATTATCTGAGATTAATTTATTAACCCCTGAAGAACGGCATCAATTACTAATAGAGTGGAATCAAACCGAAGTGGCCTATCCTCAAGATCAATGTCTCCATCAGCTATTTGAGGAACAAGTAAAGCACAATCCTGATGCAATAGCTGTTATTTTTGAAGGGAAAACCTTGACCTATCAAGAGTTAAATAATAGGGCTAATAAAGTCGCCCACTATTTACAAGAAAAAGGCGTAACCTCAGAAGTTTTAGTGGGGATTTTTATTGAGCGTTCTTTTGAGATGATTATCGGAATATTGGGAATTATTAAAGCCGGGGGAGCTTATGTTCCTTTGGATCCTAATTATCCCCCTGAGCGCTTGGATTATATGATATCTGATTCAGCTATCTCTCTGTTGTTAACTCAGCAATCTTTAGTCCAATCTCTACCAGAAAATTGCCCCGAAATACTGTGTTTAGATACAGATTGGTCAAGGATAGCTAATTATAGTCAAGAGAATTTGACCTCTCCAGTTAAACCAGAAAATTTAGCTTATGTTATATACACTTCTGGTTCAACAGGAAAACCTAAAGGTGTGATGAATATTCATCAAGGAATTTCTAATACGCTGAAATACACTATTGATTATTATAATCTTACCTCTGAAGAGCGCATTCTCCAAATTACTCCCTTTAGTTTTGATGTTTCAGTTTGGGAAGTTTTCTCATCTTTAACATCTGGTGCTACCCTAGTCGTGGCTAAACCTGACGGGTATAAAGATATAGATTATTTAATAGATTTAATTGTGCAAGAACAAGTAACTTATTTCACTTGTGTTCCCTCAATATTGCGAGTTTTTCTGCAACATCCCAAGAGCAAAGATTGCCACTGTTTAAAACGAGTAATTGTCGGGGGAGAAGCCTTATCTTATGAACTCAATCAACGATTTTTTCAGCAGTTAAACTGTGAATTATATAACTTTTATGGACCGACAGAAGCAGCCGTTTATACCACTGGCTGGTGCTGTCAGCCAAATTCCCAAATTTCTATTGGATGTCCCCTTGCTAATGTTCAAGTTTATATCCTCGACAGCTATCTTCAACCGGTTCCTATTGGTGTTGCTGGAGAATTACATATTGGTGGAATGGGTTTAGCGCGTGGATACCTCAACCAACCTGAATTAACGGCTGAAAAATTTATTCCTCATCCTTTTGCTCAGGGGAAATTATATAAAACGGGGGATTTAGCTCGCTATCTCCCCGATGGCAATATTGAATATTTAGGGCGAATTGATAATCAAGTCAAGCTGAGAGGTTTCCGTATTGAATTAGGAGAAATTCAGACAGTTTTAGAAACTCATCCCAACGTCGAACAAGCTGTTGTGATTATGCGGGAAGACACCTTATATAATCAACGGTTAGTTGCTTATGTAATGAGAAAAGATACTTTAATAACTTCTCAGGAGCTGCACCGTTTCTTACAACAGAAATTACCCGTTTATATGATCCCTTCTGCTTTTGTCCTGTTGTCGGATTTTCCCTTAAATCCTAACGGAAAAATAGACGTTCATAAATTGCCTATACCGGATGAGACTTCTCTAGTTGAATCACCCTATTTAGCCCCCCGCAATTCAACGGAAACTATCTTAGTAAGCCTTTGGCAACAACTTCTACAAGCTGGCAAGATAGGGGTTAATGATAACTTCTTTGAGTTGGGTGGTCATTCCTTACAAGCTATGAATCTTATGGCTTTAATTTATGAGAAAATGGCCATAGAAATTCCTTTATCAATGATTTATGAAAAGCCAACAGTAGCCGAATTAAGCGATTATATTATCTATGCTCAGGAGATGAATATTCAGCCGAAAGAACGTCCTTATGTGGTGTTTAATAAGGAGCAAAAAAAAGCCGTCTTTTTATTTCCTCCCGCTCTTGGTTTCGCTGCTGCTTATGCCAATTTAGCAGAGTATATAACGGATTATGCTCTCTATACTTTCCGGTATATTAGCGATGAATTAATGTTAAAAAAATACGCTGAATTAATTGAGGATTTGGCTCAGAATCAAGATATAAAATTAATGGGACATTCCGCTGGCGGATTTTTAGCGATGTTAATGGCTCAACAATTAGAAAGTCGAGGGAGAGTTGTTTCTGATGTCATTTTACTGGATACTTACAGAGGAGGACGTGAGGCTAAAAAAGCTGATATGTCAGAGATTCAAGAAGGGGTTGATGCTTTCTTATTAAATCCCAAACGTCAGCAATTAAGAGGTTACTTTTTAGAGAATCAAAAACTCCGCAATCGCACTTATAATCAAGTGTGGGAATACTTTAATTTTCTTTGGAATTCTGACTTAAAAAATGTACAAATTCAAGGGACTATTCATTTGATTCGTGCTGAGGGAAACTATGAAGCTCAAGATGATTGGATACAAGCAACAAAAGGAGAAAGAATCAATCATTATGCCACTGGTATTCATCGTGAAATGATTGATCCTCCTTATCTTCCCAAAAACGCTCTGATTATTAATAGTATTCTCAACCCAAAACAGTCGTAACCGTTTTCTAGTTATTATCACAGTCCGAGTTGCTGACTGCTGACTGCTTAAAGACTCCTGACTCCTGCAATTTTTGTTAATTAATACCAATCATCCATCGACCGGAAAATTGAGGCATCGGGGAACACAGTTGGATTACCACTAGCAGCGATTTTTTGTCGTAATTCTCGCAGTTGTTTATTCCCAATGAGAAAGTCACTTTCTACTAATTGATAGGGCAGTACATTATTATCTAAAGCATACACGGCCGTGATGCCAGCAGCTACCCCAGAGGACCACTCGAAGGAATGGACACGATAGGCGGCCGCGGCAATATGACTGAGAGCGATACTTTTCCCCGCTATCAGTAAATTATCGATTTTTTGGGGAATTATAGCCCTTAAAGGGATCTCGAAGGGGTAAGCTTGCCCTTGTCCCCGTCTTTCTCCTGCTTTTTCTGTATTACCAGGTTTTTCGGGGGGATGTTCCGTCATGCAGGGATGAAAATCAATCGCATAGTGACCGATACCGACGGAATCGGGGTAAATAGTCGATCGCTTGCGTTTAACGGCCTTATCGGGGGATAATGTGCCATCAAGTACGGAAAATCCCTCTAATCCTGCCAAGGTGGCAATTAAGCGCCGATATTCTGCTGGAGAAAGATTTTGACGATAGAAATCGCTTTGAAAATTTTGTCGGGAAATATCGATTTCTGTGACGGTAAAACCATCGGGGTAAGTCAGGGAAGGACGACCGATAATCCGTCTTGCTTCCCGAATATAGGGATATTTTGACAAACCGTGGGCAGTACCCATGGGAGAATCAAAACCGGAGAGATAACGGTTATTCAAATGGGGAACTTTTACCCCGTCCCCTAACTGGGAATCGGTGGTTCCTTCTACTAACCAATAATAGTAGGAAATGGCGTGTTCTTCGCCCCTCGCGAGGGTTTCTGTGCGTAATCCTCCCATCCATCCCCCCGGAGATAACTGTCCTAACTGTTGCAACTGTTCACGGGTGTAGATAAAGTTATCCTTAGCAGTCCCCGGACGATAATCATTTCCCCAGGTCCAATTCTGCATGGAAATATCCCCCGGGACGGGTTCAGTGAAAGTAATTCCCCCAAAGGTTTTCTCTTTACCCAGTTGCGGACTCCAAATACGACGATAGGTGAAAACGAGGTCAAAATCGGCTAATCGGGGCAATTCATAGCTAAAATAGGGGGCATAGCGTTCATAATAAACGGGTTTCTCGTGGGTTTGTGGTTTTTCTGTTTCCTCCATGGCGAAGGTATAGGTAAAGCCTTGGGTACAGTAGGGGTCTCCAGTGACGCTAGAGGAAGAAGGTTCGAGATAACTGCGCTTATCGACACCTAAACGGTAGGGAATATCTGATAATCCGATTATTTCCCCGGTTTCGGTCGCTTCAATCACATACCAATCTGCTAATTGATTCGGTTGGGAGGATTTGGGGACAAAACGGAGGATTTTCTTATCAAAACGGGGAGAATTTTCGTAGCGATAGATATCCTCCATTTTTTGCGATAAAAACTCGGTATTTAGGGGAGGAGTACCTTTTGCGGGACTATGTTGAATAGCAATTACACCGGTAATCTGTTGACCAGTACCGCGATTGGGTAAAGTTTCAATATTTAATTCTTTGACTACCGTGGAGGGAAACCATTTCAGGGTTCCTTTGCCTTTTTTGGCAGCGTCTTCTAACTGTTGAAATAATAATTTATGTCCATCAAAAGGCAAAAAACAAGACCCGCTTACCCAACATTCTCCGGGGTTGCGTTTCCCGTAATGCTTTCTAATTCTTTCCCTAAATTCTAGATAACCTTTCGGGAAAAATAATTTTTCTCTTTGTGTTCGTCTTTCATCTAATGCGGAGGTTCCCTGAGAAGATATCTGTCCCCCCACCCAGTCGGTAATCTCGGTTAAACAGACGGTTTTTCCTAATAATAAAGCTTCGTAGGCCGCACCGGCACCGGCTAAACCACCACCCACCACCAGAATATCACAGCCGACGGTTTGATCCAGTTCTCGCGGGGGGGCTGCTAGGGTGAGGGGAGTGAAAGCTTGCAGGAGAAATAACCCCAAAGAGAGGGATTTGAGGGGAGTAAAGTGATGATTGAAAATTTTAGGTGACATTATTGACAAATATCAATGTTGTGACTGAGAGTTTCTTCTTTCTTTGAAGCAGTAGCCAGAGAATCTGTTCCTGAAATCCTGATTCTTTTTTTTGGGCGATATTGAGAGATTATACACCGCCAAGCTGACAATCGATCGCTTTTCTGGAAATGTTTTGACAAAATAGAGATAGCCTGATTCGGTGTCATTCCCTTTGTTATTCCCTGTAATCCTTCCTATGTTAAATTCAAAACAAACCCGGTTAACACATCTTCTCCGGATAAAATAGCAGGTAAATTAATAATTTCCACATCGCTATTTAGTCGGTAGATTTCCACCTGCTGCTGTTGCGGATTAATCAACCAACCCAAACGTAAACCACTGGCTAAATATTCACGCATCTTGTCCTGTAAAGAGGTTAAAGAATCGGTACGAGAACGTAATTCAATCACAAAATCGGGACACAAAGGTGGGAACTTTTCTCGCTCTTCTGCGCTCAAAGCTTCCCATCTCTCCCGTTTTATCCAAGCAACATCAGGAGAACGATCTCCTCCATTTGGTAAACGAAAAATTGTCGAAGAACTAAATACCTCACCAAGTTGAGTTTGTTCGTTCCATACCCCAACTTTAACAATCAAATTAGCTTCCTGTTTACCACTATTTCCACCCACGGGAGCCATAATTAATAATTCTCCTTTTTGATTACGTTCTAAATTCCATGTTTGATTAGCCTGACAGAGATGATAAAATTGTTCATCAGTCAAATTAACTGTCTCTAGATTTAACACTACAGTTTCCATAATCGCTTCTCCTTCTTGCTGCTTTATACAAGATAACTTAATTATAAGAATGGCTATATCGGTGATTCATCTCAACCTATTTATCTAATTGACTCTCTAAAAATTCTGGCCAATCGGGATTAGTAGTGTCTAGGGAAATTAGATAGGGTTGTTCTTTTTCATTAAAAGGTTCTGTTTTCTCAATTTGGGCATTTAAAACCTCGATAGTAGCGTCAGAAATATCACCTTTTCTAGCGGCAATCCGTTGTTTTAAAACTTCTATAGGTGCGTGACAATGGACAATATGAAAAGGAATCTGTAAATTTTGGGCATAGGTTAATAAAGGTTCTCGCCAAGCATATTTATCGTAGCGTGCATCAAGAATAACCGGATAACCTAAAGCTATTAAGATTTCGGCTAATTCTGCCAGTCTAGCGAAGGTTTTTTGACTCATTTCCAGACTATATATGTCGAGAATTCCTGTTTGATTTAAGTCAATTCCAGCCAAATGTTTGCGAACTGCATCGGAACGAATCTGAATAGCATTAAGATTTTTAGCAATTACTTTCGCTATGGTACTCTTACCCGAGCCAGAAAATCCCGACATCAGAATTAATCTCGGTTTCTGCGGTTGTGTGTACTGCCAAGCTAATTGATAATAATCCTGTGCATTGGCTTTAATTTTCTCGGAAAAACTGTCACCATCAAGCAAAAAACTATTGACTTTTGCCCTCACATATGCTTGTCTAGTCAGGTAGAGAGGCAAGACTTTTAAACCCTCCCAGTCGGCGGTTTGTTCTAAATAAGTATTCACAAATAAATTAGCGAAATCTTCTCTCCCCCTAGCGGTTAAATCCATGGCTGTAAAAGCAAGATCATACATGACATCAACGAAGCGAAAAGATTCATTAAATTCTATGCGATCAAATAATTGTATTTCTCCCTGCCACTGACAGATATTATTTAAATGTAAGTCTCCGTGACATTCGCGAATCATCCCTTTTATTTGTCTTTCTTCTAACCAATCTCCGTGTTCTGCGAAGAATTTATCTGTATAAGCTTTCGTTTCATCGTATTGTTTTTGGGTTTGGACAAAATTAATATATTTCTCGGTTTGTTGGTAGTTTTCATCAAAAGCTTGTTTAATAACTTCTAAATTGCCAAATTGGGTAATATAGGAATTAGTCAGAGCTTGTCGATGAAATCCTGCCACTTTTTCAGCCAAAGATTTTATAGCTTTTTCCGTTAGTTCTCCCCGTTCAAAAACCTTACTCAGTAAACATTCTTGGGGAAACTGATTCATTTTTAAAATGTATTCGATCGCTTTCCCTTCTCCATTTAAACTTATGCTACCCCGTTCCTCATTAATTGACAAAACTTCCAGATAGATATTCGCCGCGACTCTTTTATTTAACTCTAGTTCCTGTTCTAGATAATACTTTCTCTTTTCTAAAGTGGAGAAATCTAAAAAATTATAATTAACTGGTTTCTTGACTTTATAGGCATAATCTCCTGTCAAGAAGATAATTGAAGCATGGGTTTGGATAATTTCAACGGGAATTTTTACAGAATGAGGATAAAAGTCGGGATTTTTTAATTCTTCGATTAATCGGTTGCTATCCATAGGGAGAACTCCTGTCGGTTGCATCTCATTTTTGTCAATTTACTAGGTTGGGATTTTTAAAGGGAAACTCTCTGCTAGAATTGGCTGTTATTTCCGATTTTATCACTTAATCTTTGACTCTTGGGGGATTCTACCCCCCAAACCCTCCGTTGGGGAGTGGGAAGTGGGAAGTGGGGAGAAGGGAGCGGGTTTTTAAAGTTTGATTGGCAGTTAATCGTACCACTAAAAACCGATTTGCTCTCAGATGTCCGTGGAGGAACTGTCTCCCCCAAACGCTGGAAAGCATTAGCTTTGCAAGTGGGATGCTTACACGGGGTTGTTTATACATTTGTACCAGTTTAAGGATGACTGATAATTGCTGATTGTCGGTAAGCTGTTGACTATCTGAATTACTCGTTAAAACTGCGTGGAAGCGGGGTCAGCTTTAAGCCAAGGGATTAGGGGTACAGTTAGTTTTAGATAATTTTGATGCTGGCTATTCCTTCTTAAGTTATATTTATAAATATCCCCTCGACAGTTTGAAGAGCGAACCTTTATCCAATCTTTACCATCAAAAACCGAGCATTTAGCCATGTTATCGACTATAATCGGCCTAGAACAGAATTTGAAGAAGTGCAAGGATTTTGGTTGACTCAGTCCTTGAAACCAGAAGATGTGACTCAATTGCCGTTAAGTAACTGTTCCGAATCACACCTAACACTTTATTGAGAAAATAAATTAAGTCAAAGACGAATAAGCCTTGACTTTTTGAGAGAGCATATTAACTTATATTTTGTCGAGGTGCTTAAAAAATGATTAATGGTTCATCCAATTCCCGTTATCTCCTCATTGTGGAAGATCCTCAAGGGAGAAGAACAATTACCCTAGAAGACATGAAATATTCTCTCGGCCGTAAGTCCGATAATCAAATTGTTCTTCGCTCCAAACACGCGTCTCGCTATCATGCGACTTTAATTAAAAAGAGTATTGATCGCCAAAAATTTTCCTATTGGATTCTTGATGGTGATTTAGAGGGAAATAAAAGTCATAATGGTATTTATGTCAATGGGTCTAAATGCTTGGTTCATGAATTAAAAGATGGTGATTTAATTAACTTTGGCTGTGATATAAATGCCAGTTTTCATTTAATAGCCAGTCAAGAAAAAATAGAGCAAGCACCGGTTAAAAGTTCAGGACAGCTACGAGTGCATCTAACGGAAAATGAAGCAAATTATAGCCAGAATAACCTCCACACAAAAAGTACCCTAATTCTCCATAATTCCCCATCCCAGACCCTTAGTTTTGATAACAGGACTCAAGAGGAATCTTTCCTAGATCCTCTCACGAATTTGCCTAACCGTTCTCTCTTTAATGAATATCTGTCAAATGCTATTAATAATGCCCAGAAAAGTAATCAACTGCTCGGTCTGTTATTAGTGGATGTAGAGCGGCTAAGAAATATCAACAATCGACTAGGTTATCGACTGGGAGATAAGCTATTAAAAATCGTCAGTGAACGGTTAAGAAAAAATTTGAGATCGGGGGATATAGTCGCTCGTTGGGGAGGGGACGAATTTATTATCCTGCTGCCACAAATTAATAATGCCAATGATCTGGAAAAAGTTAGTCAAAGAATTATTAAAACCCTAGAAAATAATTACGAAATCGAAAATCACTCCCTAGCCGTGCGATTAAATTTAGGTTCAGTTATCTGTCCCCCCGTCGGCACAGACAGAAAAATAATTTTACAGAAACTGGAGGAGAATTTAGTAGCGGTCAAGAATAATATCAATAATAACTCCAGGATAGAGTCAGTTAATGTTCGCCCTAAAAATACTCGTAGTTCTAAAGTTGAATATTTTCTCTATCAGGCAATCAGAAATAATGAATTAGCTCTTTACTATCAACCGCAAGTTAATATGACTCAGGGACAAGTGGAAGGGTTAGAGGTATTATTGCGCTGGTTACACCCTCAATTCGGATTAATCGCTCCTAATCGTTTCTTACCCTTAGTCGAAGAAAGCGAGTTAATCCTTGAGCTTAATCGTTGGGTGCTGAAAAATGCCTGTCAACAAGCACAAATATGGCAGCAGCGAGGATTATTATACACTCCCATCTCGATCAATCTGTCCCCGCACCAATTGCGGGATCCGCAGTTGCTCACCATCCTCAAAGAAGTCTTGACTGAAAGCAAAATCGGGCCTTTCTTTCTGGAGATGGAAATAACCGAGACAAGTTTACTAGAAAATAGCCGCGAAACCGGTCGAATTCTTGGGGATTTGCAGGAATTGGGTATTAGTATCACCCTTGATGATTTTGGCAGCGGTTACGCGTCGATCGCCTATCTCGGTCAATTTCCCGTGAAAAAACTGAAAATAGAGCAATCTTTAACGAAAAACCTGAGTAATAATCCCCAAGATACCCGTTTTATCTCGTCATTGTTGGCGATAGCGAAAAGTTTTAACTTAATAGTGATCGCCAAGGGAGTAGAAACCCAACAACAATTAGAAATCCTGCAAGAATTAGGTTGCGAGAGAATGCAAGGCAATCGCATCAGTGGCCCTCTAGCAGTGGAGGAAATAACTAAATTTCTCCACATCCACCGCAGCCTGTCAGTAATCAGCACTCAGTGATCAGTTACCAGTTACCAGTTATCAGATCTGGGTTTTTAGTCAGGGGTATTAAGTGAGGAGGATGAAATAGCATTAACAGTGCTGTCTTTTCACTGTTTACTGATTACTGATAAATAATTTTGGCCACTGATTCCGGTATGATCTGAACAGAATATCTAGTATCAAATACTTACTCATCGAAAATTTGGGTCTGAAACCCCGTCGTTCTAGGTTGGCTTTACCGTTAAATATTAGCACATTTACGAAATATATGCCAGAATGTTAAGATATGGAAAAAGCCTATTCGTTTCGATTTTACCCCACACCAGAACAAGAGTCGCTATTGCGGCGCACTTTGGGCTGTGTAAGATTGGTTTACAATAAAGCTCTCCATCTCAGAACACAAGCATGGTATGAAAGACAAG
>NZ_SFBY01000160.1:0-3697 GCF_007095505.1 Microcystis sp. M_QC_C_20170808_M3Col | reverse complement strand
CCTGTATGCAATTTGCAGCAAGATTGATGGCGAATCACTATGAAGTCAGAAAAATTGCATGAATGGTTTTTTCTTTGATGAAAATTTACCAGCTAAAATCCTGTTTACTCCATCTTTACAGATCATTTATGTTTCGGTTTTAGGTAGAAGTCCAAGGGATACGGAAATTTGGCAATATGCAAAGGATAAAAAACTGGTTATTGTTACGAAAGATACAGACTTTTCCGATCAACTAATGCTTGATTTTTCCCCACCTAAAGTAGTACATCTCCGTTTTGGCAATATACGAAAACGCAAATTTCATCAGTTTTTAGCTCGTATTTGGCCAGAGGTTGAAGCTTTGGTCATTGAACATAAATTAGTTAATGTCTATTTAGATCGAATTGAAGCATTTAGATAATTTTTCCTAACATTCAGTGCGATATCGCTAAGGTGGGCAATGCCTACCTTACTCTAGGGAAAGTCCAGTGATAATATCTTCTGGGGGAATCCCAGCTTGAATTAAATTGGTTGTTAATCCTTCTTCAAGATTATCATCTTCAATTACAATTTTATTTTTCAATAAACGAGCGTGAAATAAAATTGTATTAATCCATCCTTCTTTTTCCCAACCAGTCATAATTATTAAAAAGTTGCCTGATTCTGGATCACAAACTGGGGTAATTTTAAGGGTTTGTAATCGAGGTTGCATCGACGACTCTTTTCTGATAACTTGACTCAGAATATCGGCATAATTTACTGTGTTATCCATTCGACAATTATCTCCTTTTGAGGATTATAAATAATTAAATTGATTTTATTCCGCTTAATAACCAGTTGGAAAATAGCTTTTTTGAAGTGTTTTAAATAAACTGCTTGACTAATGCCCAAAAAAAGTTTTCTTTCAGGTTCTTGTGAATCTAAAGCCCATTGGTATAATTGAAGTTGTCCTATTGTTTTTTCTAATTCACTGATAACTGAAGGCGTATCAAAGTCTTTGATTTCTACGGCAATTTTACGATCTTCTTTTTCCGCAGCAAAAAACTTTTCTGCTCCTAAATCAGCTTTAAGCAAGGTTTTTTCTAAGGTTAGAATTAAAGGATCATCAGTGATTTTCCAACCCTCTTTTTCTAAAGTATGACGTAATGATAAATGTAGATCGTCTCGTCTGGACATCCTTGTAAACCCTGCTTAAGAGGTTCGATTTCTATTTTACTACAGTTCGCCCTAATTCGGATTTATTATGACCGAAAAAGCGGTAAGGTGGGCAATGCTCACCCTACTATTTCTATTTTCGCTTGGTCAGGCTAAAAACTAACCCTAATCCTCCTAATCCTAACAAGGCAACAACGGAACTCAGTGCAGATCTGGTAGGGTGCGTTACCTAATACAAGTCCTACCGCTGCAGCGATCGATTTTGGGGAACGCACCACGATCATTGATTCAAGCAAATGATTACAAGTAAAAAACGTCTATGCACAGCGACGGACGGGAGTGCGATCGGATGTAGACAAGTATGGGGGCATTCTACCTTACTTTTTGGAGCCGTGATCTGTGGGCAATATGACATGATTAATAGAAGAAACAGGGAGTAAAGAGCATGACTACCTATCAAGATGTTCGCCGACAAGTTGAGAATCTCACCCCAGACGAGCAACTTCGCTTGTTAAAAGAGTTAGCTGTAATGGTACGTCGCCCTATGCTTGTTAAGCCCAAGCATAGCATTATGGAACTAGAAGGACTAGGAAAAGAAATCTGGAATGGACTTGATGCTCAAGAGTACGTTAATCAGGAACGTGCCTCATGGAATGGCTAATTCAACTACAAGGTCAAGTTGTGGGTTTGGATACCGCGCCACTCATTTATCTGATCGAGCAAAATCAGGCATATTTAGGGCTTGTTCGTGCCTTTTTTGGGGCAGTAAGTCGAGGCGAGTTTCAAGTTGTTACCTCTACGTTGACGCTGACGGAAGTTTTGGTGCATCCATTACGCTCAGGCAATGTAGAACTTGCTGGCCAGTATCGTGATATTCTTCTTGATCAAGAAAACTTAATTACAGTACCTATTTCCGTTGAGATTGCCGAAGTTGCCGCCCAGTTAAGAGCAAGACAAAACTTGCGAACTCCAGACGCAATCCAGATTGCCACTGCTATGGGAGAAGGTGCTATGTTTTTCTTGACCAATGATGCCCGTTTAGCTGCTGTCCCAGATTTAAAAGTTTTGGTTTTGGATGCTCTGTAACAGTACGCCAATCTGGTGGAGTTCGTTCCTTAAACATTGATTCAAGCAAATGATTACAAGTAAAAAACGTCTATGCACAGCGATGGACGGGAGTGCGATCGGTTATGAGAGAGTTGTAAATTTTTGTTACGAAATGCAGTCAGATTGAATAATTGGTGCTATGGTCGCATAAAAGCTATTTGTATCTCGGCTGATTGTCAGGAATCGACAAAAGGGGTGATATGTCAAAAGTTTCCCCATATCCTTACTCTGGTTATTCGGAAAGTTTCTGCATAATCAACAGTTAGATGGCTTAGGCTATCAGCTGGGGCATACTTGAAGAGTGTCTGTTCGAGTTCAAAAATTAAAGTGACCAGCACCCCTGGAGCAATATGCGACAATCAGAATCAAAAATTGCGCTGCTGATTGATGCAGACAACGCCCCTGCATCAAAAATTGAGGCGATCGTCTCTGAAATTGCCAACTATGGAGTTGCCAATATTCGTAAGGCTTACGGAAACTGGAAAAGTCCTGCGCTGAAAGCCTGGGAGGAGTGTTTGCATGAATACGCTATTCGCCCCGTCCAACAGTTCGACTATACGAAGGGCAAAAATGCTACCGATGCTGCAATGATTATTGATGCAATGGATTTGCTGTATACACAACAGTTGGATGCTTTTGCAATCGTGTCGAGTGATTGTGACTTTACTCCTTTAGTGATGAGAATTTTGACAAATGGCTTAAAAGTCTATGGATTTGGCGAGAAGAAAACGCCATTGCCTTTTGTTTATGCGTGTTCAACATTTTTATACCTAGAAACTATTGATCAAGCAGTAAATTCTGAGGAGACTTCCAAAGTTTCTGCAAGTGTTAAGAAAACTGGTAAAGAGTTGAAGCAAGACACCAAATTAATCAGTTTATTGAGGGGCGCGGTTTCTAGGACTCTAGACGATGATGGTTGGTCGAATTTGGCAGAGATTGGCGGACACATAGCAAATCAGGCATCTTTTGACCCACGCAACTACGGATATGCAAAGCTGAGTGGCCTGTTCGAGGCTATTGACTTATTCGAGATTCAGCGAAAAAATAAGGCAGTCTTCGTGAGGAGCAAGCAAAAGAATGGCACTACTCCAAAAACCTAGTGCCGCTCTGGTAGGGTGCGTTACCTAATGCAAGTCCTACCGCTGCAGCGATCAATTTTAAGGAACCCTAACATCCTCACCTGTTACTATGAAAGGGTATAATAAGCTTACTTTAGATCATCAAGGAGGTAACAAAACCTTAATGGAAAGTCGTATCTATATCCATCCAGATATTTGTAATGGAAGACCTGTTATAGCTGGAACTCGAATTCCGGTGCAAACAGTTATGGAATTTTTGGGAGCAGGGGATTCTATTGAAGAAGTCCTTGAAGAATATCCCTCTCTGAATCGAGAAGATATTTATGCCTGTATGCAATTTGCAGCAAGATTGATGGCGAATCACTATGAAGTCAGAA
>NZ_SFBY01000016.1:0-5067 GCF_007095505.1 Microcystis sp. M_QC_C_20170808_M3Col | reverse complement strand
ATTTCCCCATTTCCCCATTTCCCCATTTCCCCATTTCCCCATTTCCCCATTTCCCCATTTCCCCATTTCCCCATTTCCCCATTTCCCCATTTCCCCATTCCCCCATTCCCCCATTTCCCCATCTCCTGTCTCCTGTCTCCTGTCTCCTGAATTTACCAGCCACTAATCGAATAGGATGACGGTTCGGGGGAATCACTAGAGACTGACTCCGATGACTGATTGCGGGATTCAGCACAAAAAGTGGCAGTATTAAAACCGCCAAAACGTTGAACTGTGCTAGTGCGGAGACGTAAATCGGCATCGGCAAACCAAAAACGCTCGATCGAGGTCATAGTTTCGTATTCTGTAATTAAGACTAAACCTTCCTGTTCATCAATGTGATAACGGCCCGCCACGGGAACGATTTCCGCATAACCTCGCTCCCGCAGGAGAACACCAGCTTGGGGATTATCTTCATCGGGAATTAGCGCAAAAACGGTGGTTCCTTGATGATTTTCGTCTTCTTTGTCCCACTGCATTGAACCATCCCAACTGACAAAGGCACCCCCCACAGTCTTAGCGGGATCGACTTCGTGCATTTCACAGATAGCGATAATTTTCGGGTTATCGGCGCTTAAAGCTTCCACATAAATCTCGGAATCGCCGGTTTCTGAGCGTCGAAAGGGTAAATGATGGGTAGTGCGCTGAGATTTCCACTGTCCCGCACTTTTCTGAAAAAAGGTCATCCCGTCCATAGTTTTTATCCTCTATTTTTTCCATTTATTTTAACGCCATCGTCGTTATTCTGTAACCCTTGTCCCCCTCTGTGTCTCATTCATCCCCAAAATAATCATGATCAATTCTCTTGATTTCATAGATTTCTTTGGTCGATACACCTAAGTTATAATCAATCATCAGTTGACCTAATTCTTCCCCATCAATCAGCACTATTTTTATCTCATTTCTGGGGGCATATTCTAAAGCCTCTTTGGTAAAATAGGAAGTAGTGATGAAAATACCTTTTTTGGCTCCTTGTCCCGCTAATGCCCCGACAAATTTCTGGATTTCTGGACGACCAACGGCATTATTATCAGCCCATCTTTTGGCTTGAATATAGATAATAATACACCTAAAGTTATTAATAATCAAGAGGCATTCCTAAGGAATTTGAGAGAGAAATTATCGCCATTGATAATCGTCTTGATACTCCAATAATTCGATTTTTCTGCCATTGGGAGCGTTGACATAAATAAGCTGTTGACTATCTAAATTACTTGTTAAGACTGTCTATGAGCGCCAGAGCTGCGGAGCAGGGAGAGCTTTTTTTGTGATAGCTAAAAAACCCCCTATCCCTGCTATTCATACAAAATCTCATCAAAACAAGCTTCTCCCACACTCGATAAAGTCCTAGCGGCAGCTTTATCGGTTTTCGACTTCTGCACGAGGGTGCGGAATTGCTGTAGATTGTAACGAGCTTGGAATTTTTTAATCGTGCAGTCGCATAGGTCTTTTGCCACATCAGCAGCTAATCCCTCCGCGCGCGCTCTTTGTAAACATTCTTGACGATAACTGTCGAAAGTCGTGGCAGTATTAGAACTTTGGCTAAGGTAAACGGCATTATTAGCCTGTAATGGAAAGTATAAAGCCAATAAACCGATAAAATTTAGTAAATATCTTTTATTTCTCATCATAATTGCTTTTTAAAGCCTGAAATACCCCACTAGATTAGAGAACGGCTGCATAAATTATAGATCGATCGCTCAACTCTTGGGTTCCACTCTTGGCAAACTGCCAACTGTTATGCTATGATTGATATTTATTGATCGGCGCCATCGCCAAGTGGTAAGGCAGAGGTCTGCAAAACCTTTACCCCCAGTTCGAATCTGGGTGGCGCCTTGGAAAATGTCGGCAATCTTTTCCTGATTGCCTTGTCTAATTGAAGGTTTACCAAGGTTTTACTTGATAGGCTGCCACTAGATAACGAAAAATATACTCAACTATCTCTAAATAATTCTCGGTAGTTTCTAGAGACTCACCCCACACCGTCACGCCATGGTAAGAAATCAGTAAAGCGGGAATTTCTGGGGGGAAAGTTGAGAATCTACTTTCTATTTCTGCGGCAATTTTCGGCACATCGAGATAGTTAGCAAAAACCGGCATAAATACTTGAGGATTTTCTACCCAAATACCTAAACCTTTCAACATTTCTAAGGGAGGTAACGATAACTTGTCCTCGCGAGCAAAACGGGAAACTAAATTCGCTTCCACCGAGTGGACATGATAACAAGCTTGTGCTTGGGGAAAGAGGCAATAAATCACCTGATGAATGCTAGTTTCGGCCGAAGGACGATTATCTCGATGAGCTAATTCTCTGACTTTTCCCGTCAGATCCACGCGCACAAAATCCTCTTCTGTTAGTTTACCTTTACTTTTGCCACTGGCAGTAATCCAAAAACTATGATCATCAACTTTAGCGGACAAATTACCCGCCGTGCCAAGCATCCAACCCAGTTGATAAAATTTTCGGGCAGCGGCAACTAGAGATAGACGAGGATCGCTCATGGTTTTTAGAGATATGGTGCATAGGTATCGACCTATTATAACAAGTTGAAGCGAGCAGACGACCCACTCCCCAGCAGATTTGGTGAGGCTCTCAATCTGGATAATCTCGATCAAAACTAAACCCAAAGCAGAAGAGAGGGAGGACCCGGTGAGCAAAAAAGAAGATTTAACCGTGGTAATGTGTTGGGAACGTGTTAGGTTAAAGATAATTGCAGCTTTGATGAATCGAGGGTTGAGCCGTGAATAACAACTTTTTCCGCAGCTATTCTGTCAATGATTCTGGTTTGGGTTGTTTCTTATCTTTGATTTTAGTCGGATTGTTGTTAGGCTCGATCGGACTGGGTTGGTTAGTCAATAGTTTTTTAATTCTCGTGGCATTCCTAATAATTTCTCCTGTGATTGCTTGGGGGATTTTTCGCTGGTGGTTGCGACGCAATTTAGTTGAAGATAGCTGTCCCGTCTGTAGCTACGAATTTACGGGTTTTAATCGCACGGAATGTCAATGTCCTAACTGTGGTGAACCGTTGAAAGTGGAAGGGGGTAAGTTTATTATTCTCACCCCTCCCGGGACGATCGATGTACAAGCGATCGAAGTACCTACCGGACAGTTGGAAGATTAAGGTCAAACCATTACCATCTAGGCACGCGCACCAAACTGAAAGCGGGGGATCTGAATTTTAACAATAACAGCAGTCCCAACAGGTGAATTGACCAATGAGCGAGAATTAAGCCCCAAATAATTGCGAAAATTAAACTACTAACGGCAAGAGCTTTAAAAATATCATTATTGGTCTTTTGATACCAGAGAAGACTAAGGAAGGAAAGCAGTAGGAGTAGAAGCGGAAAAAGTGGGGAGAACATGGGGATCACCATTGGGTGAGGGGACTGTCTTCACATCCATAGCCTATCATTTTCCCTTTACGGCTACGGGTAGCAGCGGCTACATTCCCCCCCTATTTGTCATAAATCTTTAGAATCAAATTAAAAAGTTTACAAGCCAATCTTTTAGTATAAAGGTGGCGCGACAATCATCCTCATTGTAACGCAAAATAGCCGCCAATAAAGTCCGATCTCCTGTTTTTAACCACTGGTCATACCACCAAACGCATTGATCCCCGCTTACTCCTCGATCGCGCCATTGAAAGCCAATCCAGTTAGCGAGGGATTTTAAGGAATAACTTTCCACGGGAAAAGTTACCGAATTAACTACATGATAATGCAGATCAAAACAGCGAGAAACTAACTGATTAATCAAAGAAGAAGGAGTTTTATAAAGATAACCTAATCGCTTAATTGTTTCTACTTCGTACTCAGAAAAGTGAAAAATTGGTGCTTGATAATCCTGCATGACTAAGGTTAAAAATTCCTGCCAAATCCTGCCTTCATCTTCCGGCTTTTCTGCCAAAAAGGGATAAAATTGCTGGGTATTAACTCGATAATCAACCCGTAAAATCCCCAAAAGATAATCTAAATTCTGTTCTGGTTCCGCTTCGATGTCAAAATAAAATTCAATCTCGGCCCTCGGTAGGGGGGACAAATAAGCAGTTTTCCCGTTGCTTTTGCGAAAGGCCCGATTTTCAATAATTGCTTGGGCCTGTAATTGTAACTGATTAGCCACCTCTACCCCCATCCCCTCCCCCATACGGGTAGGACAGGTAAGCGCAAGGGATGCCATGGTGGAAACCCCCAAAGACTGTAAAAATTGGTAACGACTAGGAGTCACCCCCGGGACTAAAGAAAGATGTTGACTCGCTTGAGCAATACCATAACAGTGACTATACCAATGACATAAACTGCAACGCTGACGCGAGATAAAAACTTCTGGTTCTTGCCGATTAATCACCATTTCGCCGAACTTTTTGATTATTTCCTCTAGTTTAGTTAACCAGAGATTCAATTCCACCCGATAGCGATTATGACGACGTAGGACAATTTCCCCATAACTGGGAAAAACTCCCTGCATACTGGCTAATAAATAGGCGTAAAAAGTAGCCAGCATTTTATATTCAGGCTTAGGACGGCGACCGAGTTGAATATTGAGGGGATAATAAACCCAATCGCCAAATTTCGACTCTCCTGCCTGTTTAATTAATAAATGCGGGGAACCGGTTAAAGAGACGGGATAGGCAGATTGTAAAAGGACTCCGTGATAAATACAGGGTACACCCCGACCCATCAAAGCTTCCGTTTCCCTAGCGGCGGCCAAAATATCAGTGCTGGGGGTAGTCAGGGAACAATAATCGGGATAGGAGTCTTGCAGGACTTTTTTAACGTGACTTTGACTCTCTTGGCGCAATTTAAGCAAAAAATCGCGCTCAGGGTCTTTTTCTTGGCTATTGCCGTAGAGATTTAAAAATGCACGGCGTTGACAACGTTGGTAGTCTAGAAGTAGATCATCGGTCAGTAGCATTAGACCTCTTGCATAATTTTTTTATGGTATAATATAAGGTTTTGCTTTTTTCTCAATTCTTAGATTGAAGTGGAAAAAAGAATAAAATGTGATCTTAGGTCAGGAAATCATCTATA
>NZ_SFBY01000159.1:0-12231 GCF_007095505.1 Microcystis sp. M_QC_C_20170808_M3Col | reverse complement strand
TCTCCTAGTTATTTTGTTTCTTCTGTAGGAGGTGCAACCCTGGAAGTTCTTAAGTGCTATATTAAAGATCAAGAAAAGCCGTCGTAAAACGACGGGGTTTTAACCCAAATTTTCGATAATGGCCGGAATTGAGGGATTGAGGATTAAAAATTATCGAGCGCTCAAGGATATAACCCTGGGCAAGTTATGGAGCGCCAATTCAGACTTGAATTGGCCTAATCTTTTTGCCTTGCCCATCAATTTCTCAAACTTTCCTTTAGGATTAATTGAGCAATACTGAAATAAATAAAAATTCCTAAAACATCAACCACTGTCGTGATAAAAGGAGCAGACATTAAAGCAGGATCAAATCCCATTTTGTTAAAGATAAAAGGTAATGCTGTACCTGTCGTCGCTGCAATAATTGAGATAGCAATTAAACTAATTCCCACTATAAAACCAATCTCTGGTTTACCTAAGAATACGAAAACCATAGCAATCACAATGACGGCTAAAATGATCCCTAATAATCCCCCTGTTATTAACTCTTTCACAATAATTGAAAACGGTTTCTTATCTCTTAATTCATCAGTACTTAATCCCCTAATAACAACGGTCGATGACTGTGCGCCTATATTTCCCCCTGCATCAATTAATAATGGGGTAAAAAAGGCTAAGGTAACTACTTCTTCTAACACTTCCTCAAAATTACTCATTAAAAAAACTGTTGCAGAATTCGTGATTAATAAGATTAATAACCAGGGTATTCGTTTTTTTGTGATTCTATACAAGCCCAATTGAAAGTAATTTCGCTCATCAGATTCTGTGTTAATTGCTCCCATTTTATAAATATCTTCAGTTGCTTCTTCCTCTAAAATGTCGATGACATCATCTACCGTAACTACCCCTAATAAGTTTTCATCTTTATCAACAATTGGCAAGGCTAATAAATCATAGCGTTGAATCAATTTAGCGACTTCTTCTTGGTCGGTATCGGTATAGGCATAAATAATATTTCTGTTCATAATTTCAGAAATTATGGCTTCTGGTTTAGCAACAATTAAATCTTTTAAAGATAAGGTTCCTTGTAATCTCTTATTATTATCTGTCACATAGATATAGTAAGCCACTTCAATTTTATCGGCTAAATTTCTGATTTTAGCTTGGGCTTCATTAGCGGTAATAGTTTCTTTAACATAGATATATTTCGGGGTCATAATTCGCCCTGCTGTATCAGCAGAATACCCGAACAATAAAGCATTTAACTCTCTTTCTTCAGGGGATAATTGAGCCACTAAAGTCCTCGCTAATTGAGGAGGTAACTCATCAAATAACTTGACTCGATCATCAGGAGACATATTATTAATAATTTCAGGTGCTTCCGCATCTTTAAACTTTTCAATTAATAAGTATTGGGTATTTCTATCTAAATGTTCATAAACGTCAATGGCTTGAGATTTATTTAAAAGTCGGAAAGCAATGATTTGTAGGGTTTTAGGTAAGTCCGCAATCGCTTCTGCTATATCCACGGAAGCGACGGGAATTAATAGAGTTTTAGCTGCGTCATAATTTTTGGCTTCTAAAAAAATAAGTAACTGATTTGTGATAACATCTCTCAGGTCACTCTTAGAGCCTTTGGGAAAGCCGATTTCAGTGTTATTCATAATTGATAATTGGGTAAGGTAACTAAAAAGGGAAGCTCGAAAAATTGATGGAGGATACAAAAGGATTGTAAGCGAAGAAAGTAGAGTGGCACAAGCGAACAAATGAACCAAGCTGATTCTGCGTCTTGAAAAGCTAGATTAAAAAAGCTCAATCAACAGAAAGACTTTCTCCTGAGACTGAATTAGATACAGCGTTTCTGATCAAGAACTGTAACCTAATTTTGTATTAACGACCGACTCCTGAAAACGAAAACTTTTGATCTCAGACTAAATCCGGTTATTAAAGACCGATTATCTATTCCTCCTTTTGCCTCTTGCATGAGTGCCTGTCCTGATATGTAGGGTTTGCAGCAAAAAGTTTTTCGGTTACCTTTTCAAAACAGGATTTAGTCTTAGATGCGATCGCCTCGCTCGCTCCTTCCCGGGGCTTGACATAAATCCCGCAATAATGTTATAGTAAAAGACTGGCTTAAGCCAAAGACAGCAGGTGCGAAACAGCTTAAATACCCTGCCGAGGTCAAAGCGAGAAAACAGCAGCCAAAAAGACTAAAGAGAGATATTTTCTGTCTTGGTCGTGCCTGAACTGGATTCTCTCCACTCAACCCCGGCGCTACAAGGGGTTATTTTTGCGCCTGTCTGTGGAACCGGTCCCCCGCATACAGGAGGTAAACAAGGGATGGGGAGAAGCAGAGAAAGCAAGGGAGTAATTCTAGAAGAATTAAAAACCTCCCTGAGCGAAGCTCAATTAACGATGGTCATTGACTATCAAGGTTTAACAGTCGCCGAAATCAGCAATCTACGCCGCAAATTGCGCCCCACGGGAACAATTTGTAAAGTCACCAAAAATACTTTGATGGGCTTGGCGATCGCTGAGGATAGTGGCTGGGAACCGATGAAAAGCCTTTTATCGGGAACATCCGCCTTTCTGCTCGTAAAAGAGGATATCGGTGGAGCTTTCAAGGCCTATCAAGAGTTCAAAAAAGAAAGCAAAAAAACCGAATTGCGCGGCGGTGTCCTCAAAGAAGGGACCAAAGGTCAACTGTTAACAGAAGATCAGATCAAAGCCATCGCCGATTTACCGTCGAAAGAACAGTTAATCGCTCAGGCCGCTGGCGCAATCAACGCCATTGCCACCAAACTGGCCCGCAGCATCAACGAAGTTCCCGCATCTTTGGCCCGTGCCGTCGATGCCGTGGCCCGTCAAGAAGAAAAAGAAGCGGCTTAACACCGCACCAATCAATCACTGAAAACAATTAGGAGTCTAACCCATGTCTGCTGTAGCTGAAATCTTAGAAAAACTCAAAACCCTTACCCTCTTAGAAGCTGCCGAATTAGTCAAAGGTATCGAAGAAACCTTCGGAGTTAGTGCCGCCGCTCCGGCCGGTGGCATGATGATGATGGCTGCTCCCGGGGCCGCTCCCGCTGCCGCCGCTGAAGCTGTGGAAGAACAAACCGAATTTAACGTCGTTCTTGAAGAAGTTCCCGCCGACAAGAAAATTGCTATTCTTAAGGTAGTGCGCGAATTGACTGGTTTAGGACTCAAAGAAGCGAAAGACCTGGTAGAAGCAGCTCCCAAAGCGGTTAAAGAAGGCACCAACAAAGATGATGCCGCCGCCGTCAAGAAAAAACTGGAAGATGCTGGGGCAAAAGTTAGCGTTAAATAGATCGCCACTGATTCTGGGGAGCTAGATTACATCCCCAGACAAGCCGAAAAGCTCATTTCCTGATACTATAGGATTGTCATAGCAATCTTGTAGGATGTCCAACCATGGAAAGCGTCGCTTACATTTTGGTTTTAACTATGGCCTTGGCGGTAATTTTCTTCGCCATCGCCTTCCGGGAACCTCCCCGGATTCAAAAGTAAATTTCTTAACTCCGTTTAACTTAATAATTTTCTTCCCTGAGCCGCCCGCTTGTCCAAAGCAGGTTAGCGGCTCTGGTTTTCGTATTTAAAGGCTTAAATTAAAGGTTCCCCTCACCGAGCGCCTCCTATGCAGTGTCCTAATTGTCAGCATACCGATAGTCGCGTTTTAGAGTCCCGTTCCTCCGAAAACGGTCAAAGCATTCGTCGTCGTCGTGAATGCTTACAGTGTAAATATCGGTTCACCACCTACGAGCGCATCGAATTCGTGCCGATCACGGTGATTAAAAAAGATGGTAAACGGGAATCTTTTGATCGCTGCAAACTGCTGCGGGGTATCGTCCGCGCCTGCGAAAAAACTGGCATTCCCCCCTCAAGATTAGAGGCGATCGTCAATGATATCGAATCCCGTCTGCAGCAAGACTCAAAGCGGGAGGTAACAAGTCAGGAGATCGGTCAATTAGTCCTAGAATACCTCCGGCAAGAATCGGAAGTGGCCTATGTGCGCTTTGCTTCGGTTTACGGCAATTTTCAGGGAATTAGAGACTTTATCGCCGCTTTAGCGCTGCTGCAATCCTCCGAAATCGAACGCGCTCATCCTTCTTGGTCTCAAGTGGAAGAAGCCAGCGTGATCACCTCATCTTAAATAGTCCCCGATTCAGTTATAATTAGGATCCCTTGTGCTATTTAAAGCCCAAGCTCTGGTTAGATTCTTAAAAGTCATTCTTGAGGCGAATTGCCTGCAAGAAAGCCGGATGCGGCAGTTCATCCCCTAGGCCCTGCCTAGGAACTAAATTGGGAGGTATCTCCTTTCTTTAGAAACTGTACATCACATAGGAGGAAAAACCTACGGAAATTCCGAGGCCCAAACAACGTACATGACCACCCAAAAAACCGCAAACAAAAACATAGGCTTTACCCATGAAGATTTTGCCGCCCTTCTAGACAAATACGATTATCATTTCAGTCCGGGAGATGTTGTCGCCGGGACTGTTTTCAGCATGGAACCCCGGGGAGCGCTCATCGATATCGGTGCTAAAACCGCCGCTTTTATCCCCGTGCAGGAGATGTCGATCAACCGCGTCGATAATCCCGAAGAAGTTTTACAACCTAACGAAACACGGGAATTTTTCATCCTTACCGACGAGAATGAAGATGGACAGCTAACCCTGTCGATCCGTCGCATTGAATATATGCGCGCTTGGGAACGGGTGCGTCAATTGCAAAAAGAAGATGCTACCGTGCGCTCAAATGTTTTTGCCACTAACCGTGGTGGGGCATTAGTCAGGATTGAAGGTCTCCGCGGCTTTATCCCCGGTTCTCACATTAGCACCAGAGAGGCGAAAGAGGATTTAGTTGGTCAGGAATTGCCCTTAAAGTTTTTAGAAGTGGATGAGGATCGCAACCGTCTGGTTTTAAGTCATCGTCGCGCTTTAGTGGAACGCAAGATGAACGGTTTAGCCGTGGGACAGGTGGTAATCGGTTCCGTGCGCGGAATTAAGCCCTACGGTGCTTTCATCGATATCGGTGGAGTCAGTGGTTTACTGCATATTTCCGAAATCTCTCACGATCACATTGACACCCCCCACACGGTTTTCAATGTCAATGATGAGTTAAAAGTGATGATTATCGATCTCGATGCCGAAAGAGGTCGCATTTCCCTCTCGACTAAACAATTAGAACCCGAACCGGGAGATATGCTGAAAAATCGCCCGTTAGTGTTTGAAAAAGCGGAAGAAATGGCGATTAAATACCGAGAAAAACGTCTAGCGGAAGCGGAAGGCCGCACTGTCTCGGAAGTAGTCGCAGAAATCGAAGGTCCTCCCGCCTTGGAGGAGGAAGATTTAGTTCTCGCTGCCACCGAGGAGTAGGTCAGTTATCAGTTATCAGTTATCAGTTATCAGTTATCAGTTATCAGATGTGAGTTTTTAGTGGACAGTCTTAAGTAGGGTTTGCGGCAAAAAGTTTTTCGTGGGGGCAGGGTGTAGGGTTTTACCGATTTTCAGGTGGTCAACTACCTAATTTTCAGGGAAAAAGTCCCGGAATTTTCCCCCTGATCACTCCCAGACCAGGCACTTTTGGATTTCAAAAAAGCCTAAAGATATTATCCAACAAGGTTTTTAGATTTATTCAGCAAGCTCTAAATAGAAGTTTCCTACTGTCTTTTCACTGATTACCGTTTACTGATCACAGCAAAAAAGTTGGCTGCTCCCTGTTTAATTTCAATCCTGAAAACCGACACTGCTGGCAAATCCTGTAATTCCGGTCATCTCCTCACTACTGTTGGCATCGAGGAAACGATCCAAGTCATCGAAAGCGGTTCCGTAGGTAATAGTGTTATCGTCGTATCCTTTCAGACTGACGGTATGTTGATTAAAAGCTTGGTGGAGATGGGGTAAACCGATGAGATAACTGTAGGTAGTTGTTCCGATGGCTAAATCCCTACCCATTTCTTTAGTAGCCGACTCTAAACGAAAAGCGGCGTTGACCGTATCGCCGATCGCCGTATAATCTGGATGTTCACCGCTGCCAGTATTGCCCACCATGGCATAACCGGTATTCACTCCCGCACCGATGCGTAATTTAAAGGGTAAGGGATATTCTTCGCTTAAGGCGCGGGTCATCTTGTATATTTGCGTAATTGCTTGGAAAATTTGCAAGATATCGTCTTGATTGACTTCCTGTTGACCGTGAAACCAGATGGCCATGATCGCATCACCAATATATTTATCTACCCAACTGCCGGAACTGCGGATAATACTCCCGGCATGGCGAAACCAATTGCCAATCAGAGAAGAAAGCACTTTTTCGTCTAATTGCCTCGTTAAAGCCGTAAAATTTCGTATATCCACCACCATCACCGATGTTAAGCGACGTTCATGGAGGGTGGAGGTGGGGATATCCCATTCTAAATTGCGCGGTTGCTTGCCTATATTAGTGGGAGTAGGACAATAGAACTGCACTGCGGTTTTGCCAAAGGTGATCCGATCTTTGTCATGGATAGTCACGGGAATGGCTACCCTTCTGCCATTAACAAAAGTTCCATTGCGACTACCGAGATCGATCAGATAAAAATCTCCTGTTTCCGTGGATTGTAAAATAGCGTGATTGCGGGAGATACAGTGATCTTTAATGACGATATCGTTATCTTTGCCCCGTCCGATTGTCCAGTAAGGTCTCCCCACGAGAGGGAAAAAACGCTGTCCCTTCTCGGTATGGAGTAGTAAATAAGGATTTTGTCCTAGTATATCCACGGGTAGATCAGCGGTAATAGATGGGTGATGGTAACTACACATTTTATACCCCACATTCCAGACATTTTCATATATCTAAGTAGGTAGGTGGAAATGGGAATTAGCCAGGAAAACCCTTAGGCCAGAGAAGCGGTAATCCAAAATAAACCATCGACTAAAATTGTACTCAATACGGCTCCGCTAAATGCCCACCAATAGCATACCCGTTTTTGCAAAGGATAGATACCGATCGCTAAGAGCAGGTTGAGCAGCACGATCGCCCAACTGATGCCCCAGGGGGTCTGTATTTGGGCCAAGGCGTTATCAAATATCGGCGCTACTAGGTTGGGGTCTAGTTCCACGGTCATTAATTGTCGCCAGTAGGGAATTAGTCCCGTTAGATAGAAATATAGGTCGGTGATGGCGGTTCCTAACAAAGAACCGAGATAGAAAAGATTGCCCACTTTGCCGCGACCTTTGCATAATCCCCAGAGAACAAAGGGCAGCCCGATCGCTTCCATGGGAATATGGATCAAGGGTTCCCAACGCCACCAACCCCAGTACAGAGAACCGGCTAACCAACTCCAACTAAAGCCCAAAAGTAAATCCCCCCAAAGACTGATTTTTGCTTGTTTGAGCAGCCAAATCCCTAAACCCACCCAGAAAACGGTTAAACCTAGGCTAATTTCGGGATAGTAGCGCACTAGGGGCGCTTGTACGAACACGGGGACTGATACCAGAAATGCTGCTGTCCAAAAGACGGATTGACATTTTTCCCAGTTAGGGACTAGGGGTTTCAGGCGATCGGAATTGCTGGGGACTAGGGTAGAGTTGAGCAAAGGATTTCAGAATTGTTACAAAACTTTACTTATATTAAGATACATCATTCTCTTTCTACTATATCCCCCCTAGGGGGATTTGGGGAAATTAAAAAATTGTTTTTGGCAATGCGCTATCCTGTTAGAATCGAAACGACAGCAGCGATCGAGGAGTGCAAAAAATATGGCAGCGGGCCATGAAGAAAATCCGAGAATGCCCCTAGATAAAGTTATTTTTGTCATTGCTTGCGTCTATCTAGGTTGGGTGGTGGCATGGCTAATCAGTCAAAAAAATGCCCCTGTCTCTCAAAATGGCCCGATTTCCCAGGAAGAGCAAAAGTTTATCGCCTATCTGCAATCATCCCTTGCTATTATCGATCGCCAAGGTCAAACTTCATCCCCCGATCCTGATCCTGATCCCCAAAATAACCCTTCTCCGGTAGCCACAGTTCCACCACCACCCCCTGCTAATTTACCGGTTAATAATAGTCCCCAGATCATAGAAAGAATTTACGTTCCCGTTTATCCCCAAACTCCTCCAACTACCGCCAAACTTGTCCCGGTTACACCCCCAAATCCCGACATTTCCGCGCCACCATTACCGGCTGCCCCCCAAGTGAATCGGCCGTTGGCAGCGGTTATTCCTACCAATAATCAGGTTAAAAATACCCTGGTGGGGGTGATGGATTTAGGCGATCGATCTTCGGCTTTATTTGATAATAAGGGGATAACTATGCGTATTTCTCCGGGGGAATTTATCAACGGTTGGACTTTAGTGGAAGTTGGTAGTCAACAGGTTATTTTGTCTCGCAACGGGCAAACGAAAGTCTTAGAAGTGGGACAATCTTTTTAGGGTGAACTACCCGCTGGGCGAGATTGTCGGGGCTTCTGAACTCACGGGGGAATGCCTGAAGATAGACTTACGCCCACCTTGCGGATTTGGTATGATAGAGACAATTAGAACAGGTTTGAGAACTAGGAAAAAATCTATCAATCTCCATTAATAAAACACCTTATTGACAAACATTTTGTTAACGAAGAAAATAAACTGTAGCGGTAATAATACTCAGAATTACCACAGTCCAGCGCAGATAACTAGGAGAGATAATTCTAGCTAGTTTTCCACCCAATAAACCCCCAATTAAAGAGCCAATTGCTATCACTATCGCCGCCGACCAATATACCTGATTAGAAAAGAGAAAAAACCAAGATGCCGCCACGTTAACCACCAAAGAAAGCAACTGTTTTAAAGCATTTAATCTCGTGAGATTATCCTTGAGAAATAAGCCCAAAATTGCCAACTCGATCACACCTAAACCCGCTCCAAAATAACCACCATAAATTGAAGCGAGAGCGATGGGTAAAACCGCCCAAATTTCTGGGATATTGCCCTTTTTATCTCCCTGTCGCCGCTGCAACCAAGAGCGTAAAGTATCTTGAAAAGCCAATAAAGCTGCCGCTAAAAGAATCAGAAAAGGAATCAGGCGATCAAATACTTGATCACTGCTATTTAACAGCAAAATACCACCGATAATACCGCCAATAACTGCCGATGGTAGCAATAACTGAATCCGTTTTTGTTGCCCGTGCAGGTCTTTTTTTTGGGCGAGAGTTGCCCCCAGATAACCGGGGCATAAAGCGACGGTATTAGTCACATTTGCCATTACCGGTGGGATACCCACCGCCATCAGCGTCGGAAAAGTAATCAGACTACCGCCACCGGCAAGAGCATTAATTAAGCCGGCAGCCACGGCAGCGATTGCTAGGAAGCCATAGTGAATAGGCGTGAGCATTTAGGCGTTAGGGATAGTAATTAGGGCTAAATCAATTTTTTCCTCGTCAACTTGCTTAATTTCGGCTCTAATTCCCGGTCCAAAGTATCTTTCGATTTTTTCTTGTTTTGCCAGCCACTTTTCTAGGGGTAAAAGGGGCGATTCAAATTCTAGGGTGAGACAATAGGCGGAATCAACAGCAGTTTCACGAATTGCCACTAAAGTCGGTCTTTCCTCGTCCGTGGGGCTTAATCCCAGCTTTTCTAGGGCTTCATCCAGATGCACTTCCTGTCCGTAGCGATAGCGGGTGACATCCTTGCGAAGTTTGGTTTGGGTGATAGTAGCCTGTTGTTGGCGCAATTGCAAGATTTCGGGGCTAGTGGGTTGACTGAAGGGTATAGGTTTGATTTCTGAAGCTTTTAGGGCTAAACCTCCCAATAATAACGGTAATCCGTAGAAAAACCCCGCTAAATTGACCGTGGCGTTACCTTGGGCATAACCGATAATCCCGATAACCGTTAAAATACTGCCTAAAATTAAGCCAAAGTATGATAGTCTAATTTTCCTGAGCATGAAATAATTTTTTTCTTGAGTACGCTAATCCTTTAGAGATTATACAACTCAAAAGAATCTTTTTCGCAGATGGGCAGTGGGGAGATTTTTCAGTTATTAGCTACTGAAGGCAATTAGTGTCTATTGCCTATTGCCTATTGCCGATGTACTCGCAATTTCTCAATTAATTGAGATAATTTCTGGTCAGAAGCGGCAGTAATAAAGTCTAATTTAAACTTTTTTCCCTGACTGAGATATTCTGCATAACTAGACAGAAGAAAAGGACGAAACTTTTCATTATCAGCAATATAAACTTCAAAAAAAGCCACCAATAAAGCTCCCGCATAATTCTCGATTAAATTTTGATCGGGTAAAGTGATATTGACCACAGACTCGAGGGTTTTTTGCATTCCTGCATCCAATTCTGTAAAATTTACATGAGCTTGTCCCTCCACCATGGCCAGATATTTATCCGGCGTTTTTAACCAAGTAAAAGGAATGGCCTGTTCAAAAATTGGATTAGCTGCTGGGTCATAACTTCCGGAACCCAAGAGGACAGGAATCGAGATTTTACTTAAACCTTTTTCCCCAAAAATACTGCGGTTAACGGGATTAGCTGCAAAGACAGCCGTGACTCGTTCATCGCGAAAATTATAGACCTGTCTAGGCAATTCTAGGGCGCGACATTCCAGTAAAATAGCGATATTAATCCCGGAGTAAGGACGATTACAATCTTGGGCGAGATTATCAAAATCAATTTGTGCGCCGGCAACAGCTAGAGACGCATAACCCCCGAAGGAATGACCCGCTACTCCCACATTAGTTAGGTCAAGTTTACCTTGAAATTGACTAGCATTACGTCTTGCTAATTCATCGATGACAAAGCTAATATCTTTGGGTCGATTAATAAACTCATTGCCATCAAAAATATTGCGATAATACCCCCCTAACATTCCTTGTAGGTATTTCATATCACTGCCAGGGTGTTGCGGTGCCGCTACTAAAAATCCGTAGGAAGCTAGATGTTCAATTGCTTGGGCATAATCTTCCGGTCGCGAGGCTAATCCGTGGGAAAAAATAATTACAGGTGTTTTGCCTTCTCGGAAAGTTTGCGGGATATAAACATTCACATATAAACTGCGATTGCGACTGCTATCGGTTAGGTTCCAAACTTCTTTTTTTACCTGAAAGCTACCGCGCTGACGCAAATCGGGTAAACTGGCATAATTAATCGCTGGTTTAACGGCAGCGGTTTCCTCGGCAGTCCAGAGGCGCATATCTTTGATAAATATTTCCGCCACATAAACCGCATAATCGATGGTTTTAGCTAATCCGAGGATTTCTTCCCCCTGTAACTGTATATTATTGGGGAATTTTTTCAGCACATTTAAAAGGGTTAATCCTCCTGGATCAAAAGCGGCACTAACAAGCGCACCCCGCAGGGCATATTTACCATTAATTCCCCCTTCAATGGTGATGCCTTTGCCCAAACGAGAGAGCATATCAGCACCCATCACACTATTAAAAAAACGAGATAGTAAAATAGGATCGATGTCAATTTTTGTTAATAAAGCCTCACGAAACTTCTCTCTTGCTTCGGGAGTTGTTCTGGCAAGAAATCTTTTTAAATTAGCATCAATCTTTCCTTCTTTAGCAAAATTTTCTAGGGATGCTACCGATACAGAAAAGACGAGGGGAGTATAGACAAATTCAATTTCTTCAGCGGCTTTTAGGGGTAAAGCGGTCATACCCACAGCGAAAAGACTTAGGAGGAAAGCTCGCAGCCGACGGGTGGAATTATTTCTGGGAAAACGACCTTGTAAACTGTGGCTAATCATGCGGTTTTTGGCTAGGGTAAATGACAATATGTGAACTACTCTCAAGGTCGTTGAGAGCTTCCTATTTCACGGGGGATTGCCTCAAGACGGACTTACGCCCAGATTTTGGTCTGACATCCCCTCTATAGGCAGTATCGCTAGTTCCTAACGACAATATCCGTAAGCTTTCATCTCGAATATTTATTGCCGCATTTATGTCCCGGTCATGGATTGTTTTGCAATGCTCACAAGTCCAATTTCTAACATCAAGCGGCAAACTACCCACTTGATTTAGACAGACATGACAAGTCTTATAACTAGGGAAAAACCTATCAACTTCAATATAGGTTTTTCCTTGCCATTCTGCCTTGTATTTAAGCATTGTACAAAACATTCCCCAACTACAATCACTAATGGCCTTAGCTAAATTATGATTGGGTACCATGGCTTTAACATTGAGGTTTTCTACCGCAATAACTTGGTTTTCGTTAACTATCTTACGGGATAGCTTGTGGAGAAAATCCTCACGACATCT
>NZ_SFBY01000158.1:0-4474 GCF_007095505.1 Microcystis sp. M_QC_C_20170808_M3Col | reverse complement strand
GTTCTGACTTTATCTGTGTGGGAATTTTCTTAACTCCTTCAACCAAACCCTTTACTACACAAGGATTTTAACCTTTTTTGTCCTCGATCGCTTTTTTATTTAAGCGAACGGTGAGTTAAAACAAAAAAACTTTGATCAAGTTGACTGGGAAAACTTGAGCGAGGAGATAGAAAGTTTGGTAGTCTTAGGCTAAGTTTCTAGGTCATTGGTTTATGGGGTAGCCAAATATCCTAAAACAGGATAGAGTATTGATATTCATACTGTTTATAAGACGATAAAAAAATCCATGGATATACCTGAGCCTTCCCATAGCCTGCCAAGTATAAAAAAGAATAAAGCAACAAGCACTGTTGGGCGTGGAAAAACTGTCCAACTTATTGAGAAACTGGCTTTTTCAGCTTGGAATAACAGCAGTGTTAGTCTGAGTCTTGGTAATAGCATTGAACATTATGATTCTTGGGAACAACCTATAGTAATAATCTCAGACGGAGGCTACGGTCTTTTAGGATTTGAAGGTGATACATCAGATCATCTTGACTTACCTGAATGGTATGAACCTCATGTGGAAGCTTGGTCTAAGTTGGCCTTGCCAAATACAACTCTTTGGTTTTGGAACTCAGAAATTGGCTGGGCTGTGGTACATCCAATACTTGAGAAATTTGGTTGGCGATATGTTAATTGTAATATATGGAATAAAGGAAAAGGTCATATTGCAGGTAATGTCAACACAGAAAAAATAAGGCGTTTTCCAGTTGTTACAGAGGTTTGCGTCCAATACGTTAGAGAAGTCAAAATTGCTGACTTAACACTTAAAGAATGGCTCCGAAAGGAATGGTTAAGATCGGGCTTACCTTTGCGTCAAGCTAATTTAGCTTGTGGTGTCGCAGATGCGGCAACAAGAAAATATTTTGACCAAGGACATTTATGGTATTTTCCCCCACCGGAAATGTTTGAAAAATTAGTTTTCTATGCCAACGAACACGGAAACCCAGAGGGAAAACCCTATTTTTCTAAAAATGGCCAGCGTCCTTTAACAGGTAAAGAGTGGGAGAAGATGCGCTCTAAATTTAATTGCCCTCATGGTTTTACAAATGTTTGGGATCGTTCAGCTTTGCGCGATGATGAACGAATTAAGTCTAAGGATGGTAAAGCTGTTCACTTAAATCAAAAGCCACTGGATCTGATGAAATTAATTATTAAAGCTTCAAGTGAGGAACAGGATGTGGTTTGGGAACCATTTGGGGGGCTTTTCAGTGCCTCTTTAGCTGCCAATATCCTGAATCGAAAAGCTTTCGCTTGTGAAATTGACGAAACTTATTTCTATTATGGAGTCAAAAGGTTTAGTCAAGTAGTTCATCAATGTTCCCTTCTTTAATGCCAAGGTGTTCCCTGAAAGCAGATTTAATTAACTCCTCTCGACGACTAGCTAAAAGCCTGTTCCACTGTCCAACTTCCATTCCAGAGAACTGTGTTCGATAAACACGCTTTTTAAAATCCTCAATTCCTGGATGCACAATCCTGTCCATTTTAGCAAAATTGGTGTCTAATCTGTATTTGAAGCGAGTGATCAGTTCCCGTAAGAGCATTTGATACTCTTGTGTAGGCTGATAAATTCTTCCATCATTTCCCCAAGAATTAACTATTTCTTCAGCTTGAAATAGTTCTTCATCCGTTCCTTGAAATTTGTATCCATTAGTATTTGTTTGCTGCAAATTTGCTGTTCTTTGGGTTGTATCTTCAGGTTCTAGAACAAGGTAATCAGGAGGATTATGATAGTGGTCATCTCTCGCTTTAGCCACTGAAAAGCCAGAGACAACGCATACATCTAGAATCTTGGGTTTGCCATAAATTACCGCTTCGGGCAGCCAAGCTATTAGGGAAACGTAGGTTTGATCAAACTGAAAATGATTTTGACTATCTTTGAAACGGGCTGTTATTTCAGTAGCTAATGGGAACCATGCTTTTATTTCTAATCCGGGGGTAGGCTGGATGCTACCCATGAAGACAGTATCAGGAAATCCTGGATCTTGCCTTTTCCATTCACCAAACGGCGCAAATATTTCCTGCTTATTCAAAAACTCAACAGTGTTAAATTCAATCAGATTTCCCAATAGTGGTGATAGCTTTGAAATTACTTTGGCTAAATTAACTGCTGCAGCAACCGATATTGGTCTAGCAATGTCTAATAGGTCAAATCTATGTCCAGACAAATCATCTAGATATTGTGATGCAAGGCTAATAACATCTTCTGTATTCATAACCCTTCCCCAGAAGATGTGGGCTGACAAGCTTGCTCAACTTGCCTTAAAATTTCGCAAGGATCTACACCGATTACACGACTAACCAGAAGGAACTCAACGACATCTAATCTTCTTTCACCATTTTCGTATTTGGCAACGAAAGATTGCGGCTTTTTGATGGCTTTAGCGAGGGCTGCTTGGGTTAAATTCGCATCCTTACGAGCGGCGATCAGGCATCGACGAAAGACATGGTACTCTGGACTAAAAATAGATTTCATCGTGCTTTAATTAGCACAGAAGTTAACAATTCCAAGATAAACCTATTTTAGGATAATCCCAAAATGGGATTTTAACTTCCCTACGGCCTTAGTAAACAGCTTGACACCCCTAGTGTAGCGGACGGTATGGATTCTTTTGCGAGATAACCCCGATTATCAATCCTTTAACTTTCCCGATGATTGTCCTTTTCCCCAAGAAATTAGTCAGATTTTACAGAAAAAAGTTTGGCGATAAAATTATCTTTAAAAGTTTGTTAGTGGGGTTAGGACATAAGAATCAGTCGTCAGGAGATTATTTTTATTTATTCTCCCTTCTCCCCACACCCCACACCCCACACCCCACACCCCTAACCCCTCATCCCCTCTACTGATAACCAATGCTTCCTACCGTTGAAACTTTAATTATTGCCGTCGAAAAAGCCGACTCAGCTAACGGGTTGCTGACAGCCGTAGAAAATCTAGCAGCGGCTAAAAGTGAAGCGGCAATCCCCACCCTCACCGATGTCCTAAGATATAACAACCCCGGTGCCTCCGTGGCAGCCGTGGATGGTTTAATCGCCATCGGCAAGGCGGCGGTTCCCTATTTACTGGCCAATCTAGACGGTTATAATTATGGGGCGAGAGCTTGGGCAACCCGCGCCCTAGCGGGAATTGGCGATGTGCGAGGATTGGACTTATTGCTTGAGGCGGCGGTGAGTGATTTTTCCTTTAGCGTGCGGCGAGGGGCGGCTAGAGGCTTAGGAAATATAATTTGGTCTGATTTGGAGGAAAGTCGGGTTTCTGAGGCTCAGAATGCAGTTTTTACGGCACTGGAGCAACTTTTGCAAGGGGATACAGAGTGGGTGGTTAGATATGCGGCGATCGTTGGATTGGAGGGGTTAGGAACTGCGGCGGTGGCATTTCGCAGGGCGATTCGGGAACTTTTAGGACAGATTCGGGAGACAGAAGCGGAAATAGTGGTAAAATTGCGCGCCGATCAAGCTCTGGAACACTTACAATAAGCCTAAGTCGAAAGTAGAAAAACTTATTTCTCTACAGGGAGAAACAATTACACTAACATTCTATGAAATATTGGCAGGAAATTTTAGCGATCGCTCAACGAATTTTAGTGGAATTAATCCGGCGCGGGCGTAGCTTAATCCTCTGGGGTATTTTCCCGATCCTTGTCCTGCTCTTAAATGGCTATATTATGGCAGAAAAAGGCAAAATTGAGCTTGCCGAGGCGATGGCTCTGGCTACTCCTCCTACCCTCGTCGGGGCGGCACTTTTCTTTAGTTGTTTGGGGGGAACCGTGGCGACGGTAGTAGCAGAAAGGGAACAACAAACGATTAAACGGTTATTTTTATCGCCTTTAAGCGGTGTTTCCTATTTTATCGGCATTTTTCTCGCCCATTGTGCGATTGCCGCCTGTCAGACAGTTTTAGTTTATTCTATTGCTAAACAGTATGGAGCCACTTTTAAAGGCTCAATTCCTCTAGAATTATTAATTATTTTTCTTAGTATCACCGCCTATGTGGGTTTAGGATTTATCCTCGGTACTCAACTGGCGAAAAGAACAGAAGATGTTAATGCTTTGGTGGGAACTTTTGGGGTTCCTTTATTAATTTTAGGCGGCGTTTTTCTCCCAACTGCTTTATTCCCCGACAATATTCTATCTCTGGCTAAATATAACCCTATCTACCACATGAATGAAGCTTTAATTGCTGTTTGGGCAAAGGGCGAAAATCTACAAGATATTAGCTCTCATTTTCGCTTTCTCTGTCTTTTTGCTCTAGCTATGGTAGCAGGTGGTTGGCTTACCTATCGACAAATGTTAAACCTTGAACGCCGACTGTAAATCAGTTATCAGTTATCAGTTATCAGTTATCAGTTATCAGTTATCAGTTATCAGTTATCAGTTATCAGTTATCAGTTATCAGTTATCAGTTATCAGTTATCAGTTATCAGTTATCAGTT
>NZ_SFBY01000157.1:0-4954 GCF_007095505.1 Microcystis sp. M_QC_C_20170808_M3Col | reverse complement strand
TCCTAATGTAAATTTAGTTAGTAATATTGGATTTGGTGAAGGTGCTACTCATACAAGCAGCAGTAAAAGTCGAGTTGCAAATCTTCCTGTTAAAGAAATGAATTTTCCGTTAAAACATCTCCCATTTTTGCTGCGCCATGTTGAAGCGGATGATTTTACTCATAATAATATTTTCTATGTTAGCTTATTGTCTAGGTTATCAAGAAAATTAGCAAAAGTTTTTATAAATTAAATTTGGAGTTACCATGACAGAGCAAATAAATCAAGAATCAGTATATTGTCCCTTAAGCAAAAGCTCAAAAATTGGCTTAGTTGAAAAAATAGCTGTTAGTGACTTAGTAAGTCTCTATAAAAAAATGCTGAACTGTGATGTGGCTTCAGAGTTTGGCAATATTCAATATATCGATTTTTATCACTGTCTTGAATCAGACCTTTATTAAAGCTTGTATACTAAGGCTTTGAGTTTTTGTTAGATTGATATTTATCAACTTTAGAGCATTGCTGGGCAGAGAGGGAGCTTGAGGAATTTTCTACAGTGTAAGTTCGGAAGAACCATTTTTTCTTTCCGATGATAACGGGTTCAGAGAATTTTTATGAAAAACTACAAGTATTTGATTGGTATTACTTGGAAGAAAAAAATGAATATGATTATGCTAGTCAATTTATCAAACCTTCTAATTCTGTTTTAGAAATTGGTTGTGGACAAGGGAGTTTTTCAAAAAAGATAAGTAGTAAAAACTACACTGGTCTTGAGTTTAGTCAAAAAGCTAAAGATTTGGCTCAATCTAATAAGCTTAATGTAATTAATGAATCAATTCAATCTCATGCTATGTCCTATGCAGAAAACTACGATGTCGTATGTGCTTTTCAAGTTTTAGAACATATAGGAGATGTTCATTCATTCATTGCTGCTAGTATTGCCTGTCTTAAACCTGGAGGAATTCTTATATTATCAGTTCCAAGTTATGATTCATTTAGCCGATATGTATCTAATTTTTTTCTTGATATGCCACCTCACCACGTGACAGGATGGACAGATAAGACTTTCAAGAATTTAACCAAATATTTTCTGGTCGAAAATGTAGAAATTTGGCATGAACCACTACAAGAAGTACATAAATCATTTTATGTAACAACTGTCATTAAGTTAGCATTATTCAAACTTTTGAAAAAAGGTTCTTCGTTACTTGGTATGGTTCGATCAGGGGGCAGAAATCGGCTAAATCCTTATCTGGCAAGAGACTTAATTGATTAGCTCGTTCTAGATTGAAAACAATTGACAAAAATCGCCAAATGTCTTTCTCTATAAGAGTTTCATTCCTTATAATCCTGTCTGTTGCATAAGACAAACCGAAAAACCGAATTTTGTAAAAAAAATCAGGAGTTAATACTATTAAGTAATAGTTGACATCAGATACACCTTTTTGCTATCTTGTGTTTGTCAACTTTAATGAGTGTCAAAGAATATGCACATAGTCTGTCCTTTAAGCGGTAGTGCTAACCTTGTTTTACGAGAAACTATAGAAGTTAAAGCACTCATTAAACTGTATAGCAGATGGGGGGGGGTTGATATCAGTTCGGAATTTCTTGATTTAGAGACGATTAATTTTTATCATTGTCTAGATTCAGATTTGAAATTTTTTCATCCTCTGGTTACAGGTTCAGAATCATTTTATCAAGAATTACAGAAGTTCAACTGGTATTACATGGATGATAAAGAGGAATATGATTATGCTTGTCGTTACATCAAAGACAATGATATAATCCTTGAAGTAGGCTGTGGAAAGGGAGCCTTTTCTCGAAAAATCCAAACTTCTAGTTATACTGGACTGGAATTTAGTAAGGATGCCATAGAAATAGCGAGTAAAGCTAGTATAAAAATTATACATCAATCAGTAGAAATTCACAGTAACAGTCATTTAGAAAGTTACGATGTTGTTTGTTCATTCCAAGTGTTAGAGCATGTGTCTAACCCTAAATCCTTTATAGAATCTTGTTTAAAATGCCTTAAAAAAGGCGGTCTATTGATTATCTCTGTACCTAGTGATGATTCATTTATTGGCTCTCTCAAAAATAATGTTTTAAATATGCCCCCTCATCATGTTACACGTTGGTCTGACAAAGCTTTACAATATGTAGCTGACCGTTTTTGTCTCAAGCTAATTGATATTCATCATGAAAAATTAGCAGATATTCATAGAAGGCTATATGCTCGTGAGCTTGTAATAAAGTCGCTGGACAACTTATGGAAAAATAATCAAAGCTATTCTTTAGTAGATAGTTCAACCAATTATCAAGTCAAATCAAAAATATCTAAAGTGATAGCTGCCTTTATTTCTGCTGGACTCACAGATGATATAATTAAGCCAATTGGTCATTCAGTAACAGTTGTTTACCAGAAATAAATAAATTTACTTCCGAAGGTTTAAATTGGTATAAATTACTTACTGTTTACAATTGTTATGTTCCGAATATGAGGATAATATGCTTAAAAAATTTCTGAAAACCCTATTCAAAAAACTAGGATTTGAAGTCAAGAGATATAATCTTAATACTTCACAAGTAGCTCTGATGGAGACGTTATTAAAGTATCACCATATAGACCTAATTTTCGATGTGGGTGCTAACTGTGGACAGTATGCTAGTTTTCTGCGAGACTGTGGTTATGAGGGCAAAATAGTATCCTTTGAACCTTTATCCAGTGCTTACTCACAATTACTTACTCTAAGCAAGAAAGATAACTTGTGGGAAATTGCTCCTCGCTCTGCTTTAGGAGATCAAGAAGGTGAAATTACCATTAATATTGCTGGGAATAGTCAAAGTAGCTCTGTACTGTCGATGTTGGATTCTCCTGTGCAAGCTGCTCCTGAATCAGCTTATTGTGGTTCTGAAATAGTACAATTGAGACGGCTAGATACTTTAGCTAAAGACTACATTACAGAGGGTACTCAATCAATATTTTTAAAGATCGATGTGCAGGGATTTGAAAAGCAAGTTATTGAAGGTGCTTTTCAGATTCTTCCTTTAGTTAAAGGGATTCAAATAGAAATGTCTTTAGTGCCACTATATGACCAGCAAATGCTCTTTGAAGATCTGCTAGATTTTATGAGACAAATTGGCTACGAGCTATAGACAATTGTTCCGAACTTTGCCGATAGAAAAACTGGAAGACTATTACAAATGGATGGGATATTTTTTAAGTCATGAAAGTCTGTTTACTAAGTAATTCAGATGGTCAAGGAGGGGCTTTTATAGCGGCTTATCGTCTGCATAAAGGGTTACATCGGATTGATGTGGCATCAACTATGCTGGTCAATTATAAAACGACTGATGACCATACTGTTTTATCGCCAGCAAGTAAATTAATGAAGGGATGGACAAAGCTAATACCTGCCGTTGATCACTTGCCCTTGACATTATATACCCAAAGAGAAAAAACGCCTTATTCTATCCAATGGCTTCCCGATCGCCTTGTTTCTAGAGTAGCCCAAATTAGTCCAGATATTATTAACTTACACTGGATTAATGCGGGGTTTTTACAAATTGAAACCCTAGCCAAATTTAAGCAACCTCTTGTTTGGACGGCTCACGATATGTGGCCGTTCACGGGTGGTTGTCACTATAGTGGAGAATGCGATAAATATACTCAATCCTGTGGTCATTGTCCCCAATTAAACAGTCAGCAAGATGGGGATATTTCTGGTTGGGTTTGGTGGCGAAAAGCCAAAGCTTGGAAAAATCTCAATCTTACCATTGTCACCCCCAGTCAGTGGTTAGCAGATTGTGCTAGAAATAGTTCTCTATTTCAGGATTTACGGATAGAAGTAATTGCCAATGGCTTAGATATTCAAAGATATAAACCAATCGAGAAAAACACTGCTCGCCGTCTCTTAGGATTACCCCAAGATAAACAGCTTATTCTCTTTGGTGCTATGACGGCAACAAGCGATAACCGAAAAGGGTTTCATCTGCTGCTACCTGCCATAAAAAAACTCAGTCAGGGGGAAATATGGCAGCATAAATTAGAGTTAGTGGTCTTCGGTGCTTCTGAACCAGTTAATCCGCCTGATTTTGGACTGAAAACCCATTATTTAGGCAGATTAAATGATGATATTTCCCTAGCTTTAGTCTATGCCGCCGCCGATATTTTTGTCGCTCCCTCAATTGAGGATAATCTTCCCAATACAGTCATGGAAGCTCTCGCCTGTGCCACTCCCTCTGTTGCCTTTAAAATTGGTGGAATGCCTGATATGATCGAACATCAAGAGAATGGTTATCTGGCCCACCCCTTCGAGGTGGAAGACTTGGCACGGGGAATTAATTGGGTATTAGAAGATAGTGAAAGATACCAGAAATTGTGCAATCGCGCTCGTGATAAAACAGAGCAGGAATTTACTCGTGAGATTCAAGCATCTAAATATTTAAAGCTGTATAATGAAATATTGGAGTCTTCCAAGTCAACTTGAACGGTCTTAGCCATGCTCAAAAAGACGACTAGGAAACTCTCCAGAAGTTTAGGAATTGATCTAAAAGGATACAATGTCCAAACATCCAAACAATCCCGATGGCTCAGATAGGGCAGCCAATGGCTCAGACAAGCACTTTGGGACTGTAAAATTGCGGCTACTGTCTCAGCGAACCCTTGCAGATGTCGTTTATCTTGCGGCTTAACCCATTAGTTGGAGATAGAAGATAAAGGGGCAGAAACTCAATGAAGGAAAAAAAACGATGAAATGTCCAGAATGTAAAAGTGACCACATCAATAAAAATGGTCATCGTGGTCAAAAACAAAACTATATATGTGTAAACTGTGGTCGTCAGGGCGTTGTCAGATGAAGAGATGAGAAGGCAAAATAGATAGAAACTCAATGAAGGAAAAAAAACGATGAAATGTCCAGAATGTAAAAGTGACCACATCAATAAAAATGGTCATCGTGGTCAAAAACAAAACTAT
>NZ_SFBY01000156.1:0-4401 GCF_007095505.1 Microcystis sp. M_QC_C_20170808_M3Col | reverse complement strand
TAATACTGCACACTTAAAAACTCACATCTGATAACTGATGACTTACCCACTGATAACTGATAACTGATAACTGATAACTGAGAGGTGCAACCCTGGAAGTTCTTAAGTGCTATATTAAATATCAAGAAAAGCCGTCGTTTTACGACGGGGTTTTAACCCAAATTTTCGATAACTGATAACTGATAACTGAAATGACCTTTGACCCGTTCCTCGATCGAGCTTGGAATACCGAAGACCTAGAACAAGCGCTTCGAGGTGTCGGCACTATTCAAGAAGAACTCAACTATAATCAGGCGCGCAATTCTCTGAGCAAACTTGTTGAGCGTCTGGATCTTACCTCGATCGAGAAAATTGGTCTAGAAGCGGAGATCGAGCGCCTAGTGGGACTGCTGGAAAAACTCGATCGATCGCTGATTCAAATTGCCGCTTTTGGTCTGGTGGGCCGGGGAAAATCCTCGATTTTAAATGCTCTGGTCGGTCAAGAAATCTTTACAACCGGTCCTCTACACGGAGTTACCCGCACCATTAAAGGGGTAAATTGGCAGTTAAGCAGCGATGATACTTTCCCCAATCTAGCGCGTCTGACCCTGAACGGCCATGGTAATGCTCAGGTGCAATTGCTTGATACTCCCGGTATTGATGAGGTAGATGGGCAAACGAGGGAAATTCTCGCCTGTCAGGTGGCGCAACAGGTGGATTTAATCCTTTTTATCATCTCCGGTGATATGACCAAAGTGGAATTTTCCGCCCTGGCCAAGTTGCGGGAAGCGGGAAAACCGATGATTTTGGTCTTTAATAAAATCGATCAGTATCCCGAAGTCGATCGCCTCGCTATCTATGAGAAAATCGCCTCAGAACGGGTGAAAGAATTACTCTCCCCCGATGAGATTGTTATGGTGGCGGCCTCTCCCCTCCTGGCGGAGATGGTTAAAGGGCAGGATGGACGGCTAAAAACGCAACGATTTCGAGGAAAACCCCAGATAGAAGCCCTGAAACTCAAAATTTTGGAAATTCTAGAGCGAGAGGGTAAATCGCTGGTAGCACTCAATTCTATGCTGTATGCGGACGAGGTAAACGAGCAAATTGTCGCCCGCAAAATGGCTATCCGTGATCGCGGTGCTAATCAATTGATTCAAAAAGCAGTGATGATCAAAGCATCGGCGATCGCTCTTAATCCGGTGACGGTGTTGGATCTGTTTACGGGAGCAGTTATCGATCTGGCTATGATTCTCGCTCTTTCTCGCTTATACGGCATCGATTTAACTCGTCAGGGGGCGATCGCTCTTTTACAAAAAATTGCCCTCAATATGGGAGGCATTAGTGCCAGCGAATTTTTAGCGGTTTTGGGCTTAAGTTCCCTAAAAGGACTGCTTGGCCTCTCGATTCCTGCCACTGGCGGCATTTCTCTCCTTCCCTATACTTCGATCGCCCTAACTCAAGCGGGAGTCGCCGGTGTATCCTGTTACGCGATCGGCCAAGTGACGAAAACCTATCTCGCTAATGGGGCCACTTGGGGACCCGATGGCCCGAAGGCAGTGGTAGCCAGTATTCTCGATTCCCTCGATGAAACCTCGATTCTCAACCGGATTAAGCGGGAATTAGGCTCAAAATTGGGGGGTGGGGGTTAGGAGAAGTGGAAATTATGAATTATGAATTATGAATTAGGGAGTGGGGAAGTGGGGAAGTGGGGAAATTTCAACTAAAACCCTAAAACCCCAACACCCCAACACCCTATCTCCTGACGACCGACTCCTAACGGTTGATCACTGATCACTGACTAGATCAATCCAAGAAATGCTTACTATGGACGATCGCCGCTATAATAACTACTGACCCTTGAATTTGATAGATCAGACGATAGGAGTAGGCAGACTTTTCTCGGATGGTATCATCGCTAAATTCGGCGCATTTTTTCGCTTCTAGGGGACAATTTTCTAAAGAATAGCTGATATCAAGAATTCGACGCACGACGGCCGCCGCGTAGGACGGGGAATCTCGACTAATATAAGATGCGATCGCATCCACGTCTTCAATTGCTTTGGGCGACCAGACAAGGCGATAATTCACTCGATCAGCCATTTGTTTAAAAGACCCTCAACTTCTTCTTGGGGGATTGTATTCTCTAGAGAGGCAGCGTTCAAACTTTGACGCACTTTCTCTAGAACGTATAAATGATACTGAATATCTTCAATTGAACAATCATCGGGTAATTGATTCAAGAGGGATTCAACTTTTTGTCTAATGCTATTCATACAAGTTTGACCGAAGTTTTTAAGGAAAAGTATAAATTTAAGTTATCTATCAACTATCATCTATCATTTATCATCGGATAGAAAATTATAGTTACGCATCCTATCTTATGCCATAGTCCCCAGAAAAGCGAGAAAAAGTTAAGAATAGATAAAGCAATTATCTAGCTTTTGTAACATTGGGGCGGGGATACTGCCAAGAATACTTAATAATTCTCCTATCTGCTCAATCTCCGCGACTTTTAGGGATTATTGACCAATAACCATCTAGCAGCCACAAGACCCCCCCAATCGCAGAAATTTTTTGTTACATTAGTTTACAGTTCCCTCAACGCCCCAGTGGGTTATTAATTTTAATGTCTTCTTCGGTTCCTTCGTCGGATTTTATCCCCTTAATCGGTCAAGAAACAGAAATCTTTAACTGGGCAAAATCCCATTATCGTAACCATACCTTTGCCAAAGATGAAAGAGTAGCCACGCGCCCCGGACTGTTATACTTTGTGGAATCTGGGGCGATTCGTATTGTTGGTAAGGCACAAGTTAACGTTATCGACCAAAAATCCCCCCGTAAACTATCTATTGCCGATAGCGAGGAAGTATTTCTCGGTTTTGTGGGTGCAGGTCAACCCTTTGAGATTTTTTCTCAATTTCCCTTTCAATTACAAGCCCAAGCTCATCTAGACCAAACCGAGTTAGTCTGGTTATACTGGGAAGATCTAGAACAATGGCCGCAATTGCGATCGGCTGTTATGGAAACTTTTCGCCATCAATACCAGCGTAAGTTATTTTGGTTGAGTATTCTCGGTCAAAAACGCTCCCTCGATCGATTAATGGGGTTCTTGGTTCTATTATTGGAAGAATACGGTCAACCCTGTGTGGAAGGCTATTATCTTCCCTATCCCCTAACTCACGCTCAAATTGCCAGCGCCATCGGCACTACCAGAGTAACAGTAACAAGATTAATCGGTAAATTGCGACAACAAAATTCGATCTTTTTTAAGCAAGATAATCTTATCGGATTGCCCAGTTTATTTTTAAGTCAGAATTAATTTTTCTGCTGCTGGCCTTGCTGACTCAAGGTATCAATAAGTAATAGGATGAAATTAACTTCTTGGTTAGGAAAGGCAGAAGGCAAGAGCTAGAAAGCTAGTTTGGCTCCAGGTTTTAAAAACCCCACACAAGAAGATTCCTATCACAAATCAGCAACGCCAGAAATCTATTATGACCGCACAAACCCCGCCATCGCTCTCCGTTCTCTACGAGGAAGATTTTGTTCTCTGGACAGAAAAAACCGCCGAACTGTTAAAGCGAAAAGAGTTTGACAGGGTGGACTGGGAAAATCTGATCGAGGAAGTCGAATGGATGGGAAAAAGTGAGCGCCAGGCCGTAGAAAGTTTATTAACTCAACTATTAATTCATCTTTTAAAACTGAGTTATTGGACAGCGGAAAGAGAACGAAACGCGCGTCATTGGCTAGGAGAAATCGCCACTTTTCGAGTACAACTGCAAAAAAAGATGAAAACCCCAACGCTGAAAAATCATGCCATCAATTCCTTCGCAGAGGCCTATTCGGACGCGAGACAAACCCTAATTGATGGGAGAATTGTCGATAAAAATGCTATTCCCCTAGAGTCTATATTGACTCTCGAACAAGTATTAGATGGGGATTGGTTCCCCATCGATATCGCACCTTTTCTTAGTTAAGACCCACATTCCGCACTTCACTAAGTAGCATAGTAGTAGTATGTAACCCACATTCCGCACTTCACTAAGTAGCATAGTAGTAGTATGTAAATTTATAGCCAAGGGCAATCACTCTGGCAATAAACATCCGTATTTTTTAGGCAATACTTTTCGTAGTACGGATTAGAGAATGTCAATATTAGTGTATTTAGGGTCTGCTGAATAAAGCTAAAAACCTTACAGGAAAGGGCTTTTAGCTTGATTGAGAGCTTCCCAAATGCACTTAAATCTGCTAAAATTACTCAAAACCCTTGCATCTCCTCTCCTTAGTACTAATGTATCGTAAGATTGAGCAACTGCCAACCCCACCGGAAAACTTCGAGTTTCCCTCGGAGGGGAAATTATCCCCAGACAATCGTTGGGTTATCATGGCCAATCTAATTCCTTGGTCAGAATTTGAAGAAGAATA
>NZ_SFBY01000155.1:0-10255 GCF_007095505.1 Microcystis sp. M_QC_C_20170808_M3Col | reverse complement strand
AGACCAGAACAGAGTAAAACTGTTAAGGCAGGTGCGGAACCCCGCAAGGGAAAGAAGCAGAAACCTAAATCGTGAGGTTTGGGAATCACCGTCCGTTTACGGCGGTGAGGATGTCAATGTTCCCTAGCTTTCGTTCCACTGAAATATGATTAGCTCGCACAATCCAAGCGAGTTGATTGCTCTCGTTGTAATTTAGGAGACAAGACAATGAACCCAGTTTTTTCCGATATATTTGACGGCAGTCCCTTTGACAATAACACAACTAACGGTCTTGGCTCCGATGATCTTATCGTTCTTGATAACGGTAGTGACACTTCTGACGGTGGTGCTGGTAATGATTTAATCTTTGGTAATGGGGGCAATGACACCTTAGTCGGAGGTGCAGGGATAGATACCCTGAACGGCGGTGACGGCAATGATGTGATCACCTCCGATGGCGACAGCGGAACCTATCGGGGTGATGCAGGTAACGACACCCTCTTTTCGGGACTTGGCAACGAAACTATGGACGGTGGCGCTGGCATCGATACCATCGACCACACCGCCTGGAGTGGTAACTACGTGTTCAATATGGCCACCGGGTTAACCGATTTTCTAGGTGAAAGCTTCATCAACTTTGAAAACGCCAATATGGGTGCCGGTAACGACTCGGTAACGGGTAATGCCTCCGCCAACCTGATTAACGGCGGTGCGGGCAATGACAACCTCGAGGGTGGCTTGGGTCAGGATACCCTTACCGGTGGCACTGGAAACGATTCCTTCCGGCTCACGGAAGTGTCGTTGATATCACCTCCATCCCCCAACCCAATTAATCCCCAGAGCCGTGATCTGATCACTGATTTCTCCGTACCCACTGATACAATCATTCTGGCGAACAGTCTTGACAGCACCTTGGCCGGCTCCATTAATCCGGGGATAAAGGGTCTGAGCTTTGTTGGTGGTAATGTGCCCGGAAATGTCCTTAACTCTTTATGGTTCTTCAAGGGACCAGGGCTAGACGGGCGACCATTGGGAAACGCCTCCGGCATCTACGTCAATACTACCGACGGCAACATCTGGTATAACGATTTCACCAGTGCCGGCAGTTACCTAATTGCCAATGTTGGCGCTAGTGCCGCACTTGGCATGACTAATGCTGACTTCGTTTACGGGGTGTAAGTCTCAGCTAGGCATCACAGCAGAACTATGCCATATCCCCCGCCTTTAGCGGGGGTTTTTTGTCGGCACCCCATCATTCAGTTACTAAAAATCACAACTTTAACCAAGCAAAACTCTGCCCTATTCAGCGATATTAATCCTTTCAAAAACAGCATTATTTTTGAGTATGTATTAACCAGGGAACCAATCTTCATCAAGAATTTTCTCAATTGTACAAGGACAGTCAACTGGTAAAGTTAAGCCACTTTTGCGGCTCGCTTTTCGCCGAGCTTTTTGATAACAATAACCAAATCGTTCTAAGGCATGATTGTAGATTACCTGAGAGCGAAACAGCAAGCTCAATTCCAATCTGAAATTATCTATCTCGTCTGTCCAGTGAGGTAGGTAGTAAGGATGCTTCCAGTAGGCATAAAGTAGCAGGTGACTGAGGAGTTGAATAAGAAAGCTTTCTGCTTTGTATTTGCGTTCATCAACCATTTCCTCTAATTCCTCGGCTAAAGTTTGCCAATCTAAAGTATTGCGCTCAGGCGATCGCAGTTTTGCTGCCTGGTCTTGCAGCCAAGCTACATAGTCTTTTTCATATAGCGTTTCAGCCATTAATTTTACCTCTATACTAAATCTTTTTTATTATATAAAAATCTACATCTCAGGGTATAGCTCAAGCACCAAGAAAATGCTGGTTATTGAAATATTACAGCCCATCATTGAGTCAATTACTAAAAACTCTCAGTTTAACTAATCAAAACTCGTTAGTTCGGTTTAGGGAAATTTTGCCATCTCCCATTTGGGACTTTCTCTCACTTATGGTGAGCAGCAGAAGTTATTAAAAGAGGGCGAAGACAATTCGCCCCGACAATAATATTATCGGCTATTTCTAGACCACAATAGCTAGAAATCACCGTAGTTTAATGGGCGGAGTCGGACTCGAACCGACATGAGGGGCTGCCTCGCCACATTTTGAGTGTGGTGCGTCTACCAATTTCGCCATTCGCCCTTGGCATTAGCTTTATCATTATAACCCATTTTTGGCCCTTTTAACAAATTTTGATAATCGGGGGAACCGGCCCAACGATCGATTTCTCGCGCGCGCAGGACGGGGAGGGGATGGGTTAACTGTTGGGTTTGCAAACCCTTTAACATTTCGCCCATTTCCGAGGCGCTGACGGCATCGTAGGACTTGGCCTGATCGATAAAAGCCTCTAAATTTAATAAAGGTGCGAGACTGGGGGAACCTCCGGCTAACTTCATTAACACCGACATGACGATTTTTGGGTCTTGAACTGCCAATAAAGCCGCTCGATCGCAACTAAACTCGGCGCAGCGCACCCATGCTAACATTCTCTGTTGTAGGGATCGTGCTAACATTGTCCCCCAATTGGGCAGTAATCCTGCCGCTAGGACGATAATATTGGCTAAAGTCAGATAAACGCCGTGTTCACATTTGAGATGTCCTAATTCGTGGGCCATTACCGCTTGAATTTCTGCGGGATTTAGCATTTCGATTAGGGAAGTGTGTATAACCATAAACGGTTTTTTGCCGCGCATGGCGAAGGTATAGGCGTTAGGAACGGGGTTTTGTTGAATGTATAATTGAGGTGGTTCTAAGTCGAGAATTCGGCAAGCTTCTAGGAGTAGATTATGCAGGTCGGGTAATTGTTTTTCTCCCACCAAAACACTAGCACCAATATTATTTAAGTAAAAGAATTCTTCAGCTACGGAACCTAATAAACTTCTCACGGCTATATCTAACCCAGGCAATTGTTTGAGGGAATTAGTTGCCTCTAGGTCGATGGGATGCCGAAAATCATTGGCTTTTAAGCCGAGTAATAACTGTCTTGATAATTCCATATTCTTATTCATTTAACCAAGCTTTGACGCGTTCTAAACTTTTCCAATCGGGTTTTCTAGCTAAACCATCGGCGATATTTTCATCCACTTCTTGGCGAACTTCTTTGTTTAAACTAACTAATTGTTGCACCAGTTCGATATGTTCTCTAACTCCGGCGGTTTTGGTTTCTAACATAGCTAAAACCAAATTGATCCGGTTTTGGGGGGAAACTTTATCGAGTTTTACGGCTTTTTGGGCGGCTTTTAGGGCTAATTCCGGTTTATCGGTGAGCATATATAACCAAGCTAAACAGGACCAAACGGCGGCATTTTTAGGAGCGCGATCGCTTAATTGTTTAAATTCCGGCAATAAACTGGCGGCGCTTTCTCCCTGTTGGTAGCGTTCTAAACCTTGTTCGAGGGTAAAATTGGCGGTTTCTGTCATTTTCAGCTGCGGGGTTAGTCAAGGAGCAATTTTAACGGTTATCGGTGTATTACATGGATTTAGTACAATTCACCTTTATCTAGTATTTTAGCAAAATTTGTCCCTTTGTCAGCAAAATTTTAAAAGACGATGCCGCGTTCTCGCCAGATCATCAATAAGCCACTCATCGAAACGAATAACATCACTGCTTGTTTAAATTGTTGGGGACTCATTTTTTCTAAAACTTTTTGTCCTAACCAATTACCTGGCCAGGCCGCTAATCCTAATAATAAACCGTAACCGAGAAAGGGCAGATGTAAAACTCCAAAGGCCGCGTAAGCGATTAATTTGGCCACATGAACCACTACCATGTGAACGGATTTCGTTGCCACCATTGGTTCTTTAACTAGCCCATAGTTGATATAAAACAGGTTCATCATCGGGCCGGTACTACCGACTAATCCCGACAGGAAAGCGTAGATAAATCCCGAGGGCATAAAATACCAGGTTTTAATCTCAAAAAAAGGATTTTCTTCTTGGGGAAATAATTGTTTAAGCGACGAGAAAACCAGAAAAATTCCCAAAACTAGCGGCAACCATTTGAATTGTAAATGGGCAAAGACAAAAGCGCCGAGGGTAGATCCCATAATTGCCCCAGGTAAATACCACACCGTCGAGGGCCAGTCAATGGCGCGCCAATACATTCCCATGCGTTGGACGTTACCGATTAGCATCCCCGTGGTCAAAACTGGAGGAATGACGGCAGCATCGAGAAACCAACCTAAAACGGGGAGTAGAATCAGGGGACTGCCGCCACCAGCAAGGGTACTAAAAAACCAAGCTAGACTACCTGCCAACATCAAGGTAACAATGATCATCGAGTTGTAAAGTTAATTCACAAAGAGTTACTTAATCTATTATGATATCTTCTTTTGGGTCTTCATCGGTATAATGCCATTCCACATTGGGCATAGCCTCGAAAGCTTGCCGGACGTAATCCTCCCAGAGTTTTCGCATTTTGGCTAGGTAGGGGTCTCCTAGGCGCAATTGTAACTTATGACGTAGGGTTAGGCTATTAGCTTCATACATACTCAAATAGATAGGCGGTCCGACGGAAATATTCGATTTCATGGTCGAATCGATGGAAAGTAAGGCACATTTAGCCATTTCCTCTAGGGGTGTATCATAGGTAATAGTGCGATCGAGAATCGGTTTACCGTATTTAGTTTCACCTATCTGTAAAAAGGGCGTTTCTTTGGTGGCTTGAATATGATTTCCCTGGGGATAAATCAGGAATAATTGCGGTTCTTCTCCTTTAATTTGTCCCCCAAGAATAAAGTTACATTGAAAATCAATATTATCTTGTTCTAGCCAAGTTCTTTCCCTAGCTTGTACTTGACGACTTTTATCACCGATATAGTGGGCGATATCGTAGAGATGAGTCAGAGCATGGAGATTTTTATCCTCTTGATTGTGCAGATCTCTTTTTAGTTCGTGAATCACTCCTTGGCTAATCGATAAATTGCCTGATGTACAGACCATAATTACTCTTTCTCCCGATACCGAAAAGTCAAATAATTTCCGATAGGCCGAGATATAATCGACTCCCGCATTCGTACGAGAATCCGCACCCATAACAATGCCAAAACGATTGATAATTCCTAAACAGTAAGTCATTTTCAGTTATCAGTAATCAGTGAACAGTAATCAGTAAACAGTAATCAGTGAACAGTAATCAGTAATCAGTGAACAGTAATCAGTAAACAGTAATCAGTGAACAGTAATCAGTAAACAGTAAGTCATTTTCAGTAATCAGTAAACAGTAATCAGTGAACAGTGAACAGTAATCAGTAATTAGTGAAGATTGATAGGTGAATAATATCATTTAAAACTTAAAATTTAAAACTTAAAACTTACCACTTTAAACTGATAACTGATAACTGATAACTGATAACTGATAACTGATAACTGATAACTGATAACTGATAACTGATAACTGATAACTGATAACTGATAACTGATAACTGATAACTGATAACTGAATTAAGCCATAACCATACCACCATCGACATTAAAGACTTGACCGGTGATATAAATAGCGGCGGGATCGGCGGCTAAAAAACGCACCATCCCGGCGACTTCTTCCGGTTTTCCATAACGGGAGAGGGGAATATATTTGAGAATTTCATCTGCTTTGAGGTCATGAGTCATATCGGTTTCAATAAAGCCGGGGGCCACGGCATTAACAGTGATGCCTCGACTGGCAAATTCTTTGGCTAAAGTTTTCGTTAAACCGATGACACCGGCTTTAGCGGCGCTGTAATTAGATTGACCCGGATTACCCATCAAACCGGATACAGAAGTGATGTTAATTATGCGGCCGCTTTTCTGTTTTAACATCAATTTACTGACGGCGCGAGTGCAGAGAAAAACCCCGGTTAAATTGAGATCGATGACCGCTTGCCAGTCTTCTAATTTCATTCTTAACATCAGGGTATCCCGGGTAATACCGGCATTATTAACTAAGACATCAATATGACCGAATTTTTCTTTGGTACTATCTACTAAATTATCCACTTCTTCGCTTTTAGCCACATCTGCTTGTAGTGCTATTGCTTTTCCCCCGGCCGCGGTAATTTCTTCGACAACGGCATCGGCAGCACGGCTAGATTTAGCATAGTTCACCACTACAGTAGCACCTTGGCTGGCTAATTCTAAGGCGATCGCTTTACCGATCCCTCGCGAGGCCCCGGTTACTATGGCTACTTTGTCTTGTAAATGCTGGCATTCTGCGGGTAATAGTTTCATAATTTTCTGCATTCCCCAAATAATCGTCAAATCTCAAGAGAAAACTTTGTCCTGATAACTTTGCTCAAAACACTTCATTATCTCACAAGCGGGTTAATCTGACCGAAAAAATGCTCAATGGGGATCGCTTTGTCCCAACTTTCCCGTGGTTAGGATCGGGGAGAATTGGCTGCCACTAATTGATCAAGTTGCTGCTGCATCAAATAACAGACTTTCTCATAACATTCGCGTACATAACGGCGATCCCGGGCCGCTTTTTTGCCGTAACGTTCAAAAATAATTGGGGGACAAACCCGCGTCTGTATCGATACGGGTAAGGGAATATTCGGCAAGGGACCGATAGCTAGTCCCCAGGGTAAACCGAAATAGATGGGACAGGTTCCAGGGTCAATACCGAAAGGCCAAGGCATACCCTTTTTATGCAATTCTTTTAATTGAGGATAAATATCGTCGAGGACAAACAGGGTCGAGTGAGCGCCGTGGGAAATGGCGGGAATAATCGGCACTTCGTACTGTAAAGCTAGTTTAACAAAAGCTTGATTACCAGCAAAATGAATTTTATTTCTTAAACTGTGGGGACGGAAAACATCGGTAGCACCTCCGGGATAAATTAAGACACTAGCGCCACTATTTAAAGCAGCGATCGCCATTTTCGGATGAGCATGAATAGCTCCCATTTGGGCCACTAGATGCGCTTGGGATGGAAAAAATCGCCAGACTCGCGAATCCATCAAACCATAGACTAAGCGATCGCTGCCAAAGCGTTGGAACCAATCATACATCATCATAAACATATCGGGAGCCGCTAAACCGCCGTTATGGGAGCCGATGAATAATACCTGTCCTGAGGGGGGAATATTTTCCCAACCATCGGTTTTAACGCGAAAATAATGGTGATAAAACCAATCCAGAAGGGGGACAAATTTTTCGATCACCTGCGGATCGCGATCCTCTAATGACCAACCGGTGAGGGTATCAGCAGAGGCCTTGGCCGCTTGTAGGGATAATTCGGCAAAAGTCGCCGTAGATGAGATAAAAGAACTAAAAATCTGCATTGATGCCAAGTTGATAATTTAAGCGCATCTTATTATCGCAAATTTGGGTTAAAAAACCCATCGTTTTAGAACGGCTTTCCTTGATAATTTTATCATCTTTAATGTCTAATCTTCACAGTTGAACCAATTTTTATCTAATAATTGCTCTAAACTGTAAGGACATTCTGGGGGAAAATTGCTAGAAAAACCAGTTTTTTCTTGAACATAGGCTAAAGCATCCTGATAGATTATCGGTAATTCCTCAGCTAAATAATCCTGTAAATTTGTCGTTAGATATTTTCTTAATTGAGTGCGAAAACTGATAATTTCTGCTCGCCAATGATTCCGATTTCTTTCTGCTTCTGTTGTCCAATAGTGTAAAAGTAATAAATGCCTGATTACTTGTTCAAGTAAGCTACTGACTCGGTTTTTATCTCTTTTACTCAAGCTTTCTAATTCCTCAATTAAATGGATTACATCTAATTCATCTAAGCGATTTTCCTTGAGGATTTTTATTGTTTCCTCTAACCAAAAATGTTGATCAATTTCGTAAAGTAGGGGCAGGTTTTCTCCTCCCTCTACTTGCCAGGGATTCTGATTTAAAGTTTTCATTTCGTTGTTGGCGGTTTTTAATAGGAAATAAGTACCCTCATATATATATTAGGCGACTTTCTCCTAATTTTGATAGTGACACGGGAAAAATTACCGCCCCCCCTTACAGCAACTAACTGCCATTATCCCTAAATAGGGTCTGCTGAAAAAGTTTGTTGGTGGGGGCAGGGTGTGGGGTGTAGGGGTTTACCGATTTTGAGGTAGTCAGTTACCTAATTTTCAGGGAAAAAGTACCTGAATTTTACCCCCGATCACTCCAATGGTCAGCACTTTTTGAGGGGAAAAAAGTCTGGTTCTTCGGTTTGTCTTATGCAAAGGACAGGATTATAAGAGATGAAACCCTATATAATCCTGGGCAGGTTTATAACAATTTTCAATAGTCGTGACTAACATCTGAAAGCGAAATTCCGCTCTCAGAAAGAAATTGCGCTAGGGAAAGGATGTTCCCATTCAATTAATTTCTAAGCGCAAGTAGTTGAAGGAATAGGGGCTAGGGGGGATACCTAAGAAGTTATTTTTCGATTCTTGATCAGGGGCTATAAACCTAATTTTTCCGTAGGTTAAGTTTTTAGTTTTTACACAAAGAAACATTTTCATTGATCCCAGTTTTACCCGTTAATATCCATCCTTCTTGTGGTGATTTTATGGCAACCCAGTTCAGATTATCATTGGTTGTAAAGATCATTAAAGGAAAAAATTCACCTTTAATCATTTGTCCACTTTTAACGATGCCTAAAGGACGAGAATTAGTGGTAGAGTCTTCATAAATTATTAAGCCATTTTTCACGGAAGGATTAACGCGCAAGCAAGGAATATTTCCTAAAGAGGTGTTATAGGCAGTAACAGTATTTGTGGCTTTGAATTGACCATTTATCCAACAGCCATATTGTATTTTTCCCGAACCTATTTGATTGATGTCATTATCTAATCTCCACCAGTAGATTTCTTGTTGTTTCTTCTCTGCATTGGAGGTGTCAACTTCGCCAAAACATAATTGCTGTAATTCTAGTCCTGCTCCTAAGTCTGTATTGGAGAAACCGAAATCTATATTTGCATCGATTAATTTATCCCAACGTTGCCATAGTGTCCAGCCTGTTTGGGGTTGATTATTGGAACCATTCGGATCGCCTATTTCTGCTTGTATTTTTATGGAGAAAAGGTTGATCAAGCTATAAATTGTTAAACTGAGTAAGCTGGTTTTTAAAATGTTGGACATTCTCATCTTGAATTATTGTTTAGAGGAGTAATAGAAAGTAATGATCAAGCATGATTTCGAGAATAAACCCCTAGGAATTTGGCTCTCTTAGGTTTGGTGGGTGAAATGTATTCTAAGATACAGTCCTGCTGGCGAGCGAGTGGAAGGAACCACAGAGACACAGAGGACACAAAGCTCGATCGCTTCTATAGTAAGTTAAACTGATCACACAAAGAATAAGAGAGCCGATAAATTGTTTAAGAAGTAACACCCCAGAGGGTTGCTTCTCTCACGGGATTTCCCTTCATCCTTAATGCTTTATCTGCTCTGAATACAATTTAATTTGGTATCAGCAGAAGTCCCTCGCTTTTAGCGATGGGACTTCTGCTGACACTCAGTTAAATAGAGTAAGAGCTTATTGCCTCAAACCAGAGGATGTCACAGCACTATATTGGTGACAGGTAAACTATACACTCCAGCGATCGCCAATTGAAAGTCGCTGACTGCATCGCCGTTGGTATCCCCGCAAAGGAGACCGCCGTCAAAGCGCAGTTGTCCCGCTTGACCTGAAAAATCCGAGGCACCAATAAACGTGAAACTCTGATTACCAGCGTTGAGGGAGTTGGCATCGATGCCAGAGACATCAATATAGCGCAGTTGTCCCGCTTGACCTGAAAAATCCGAGGCACCAATAAACGTGAAACTCTGATTACCAACGCTGAGGGAGTTGGCATCGATGCCAGAGATGTCAATAGTATCAAGACCAGTATTGAAATCGAGGATTTTGTCTTGGTTTGCACCTTGACCGATTTCATCAACGCAGCCAGTATAGAGGTAATTGTCGGAACCGTTACCGCCGTTAAGAATGTCATCACCACCGCCACCAATAATGACATTATTGGCAGCATTACCGGTGATATTATCATTCCCCCAATAGCCATGGATTTGGATATTGTTACCGACAAAAGCAGTATTAGAGAAGTCGAGGGTATTGTCACTCCAATCACCGACGATGGTGACTTTTCCTGCTACTCCTGTACCGTCGATGGTTTCAATGCCGCTATTAACCCCAAAACTCTTGAGACCAATATCCACATTAGCCGCACCTTTGGCGACGATGGTATCTGTGCCACTTGTTCCTGTATCCGTAATGGTGTCATAGCCTTCAAAGGTATTCCACTCATTACTTTGATAGCC
>NZ_SFBY01000154.1:0-12458 GCF_007095505.1 Microcystis sp. M_QC_C_20170808_M3Col | reverse complement strand
GGAATCGAATTATTAGCGCTTGAAGCTCGTGTAGTTATCGCTTCGGTTGAAACCTACCTCAAATATGCTGAAGCCGTTGGTCTGACTCAATCTGCAGCGGTTCCTGCTTAAGGATTGATCCCAGATTCTCCCATCGGCTGAGTTAAAACCATACCGGGTTTTCCAGATTCTCGGCTTTTCTTTAAATCCCTATTGAGTTTAGTTACCCCTCTCTTGGGGCGCAATAGTCTATAATTGATATGGCTGGCACGGCAACGGATAGCGGAAACAAAGCTAGACGCATACAAATTATTTTTGTTACCGTGATTTTGTCCCTTGTAGCTAGGTTTACCGCCTATCGCCAGAATGTAAAGCTCGCTGTTTTTCGGAATAGAAAGCAATTCTTTGGGTAGGAAGCCGCGCCCCTTGGTCTGGGGTAGTCCGCCATCTCAACTTTTGGATAATAAGAAAAGTCGGAATCTACTGTCTCTCCCCCCAGTCCCCGTGAATGTTTTTTTCAACGGGTGATTGGCTCTAGTCCATTCCATAGTATTTAGTAGTTGAGGACAACCCCATGCCTGCTCTCATGGAAAAGTTCCGCCAGGAGCGTTTATCGATTGCTGAAGAAGTAGCTGAACTCTCGCGAGGAGTCCAATCTTTTCTGTTGGATGTCAAAACTGAAAGACAAAAACAAGCGCAAGAACAGGCAACTGCTTTGCGCGAGTCTTTCCAAAAAGTTCAACGAGACAGCCGCGTGTTTTTAACAGCTACCCAAAAACAGCGTTTAGCTCAAGCGGAAAAGCAAAAAGAGGATTTACGTCAATTTCAAGAACAGCGTTTAGCGGAAGCGAAACAGCTAGCTGACGACCTACGTCAACAGCGTCTAGATCGAGCCAAACAGCTAAAAGAGGATTTAAGTCAATTTCAAGAACAGCGTTTAGCGGAAGCGAAACAGCTAGAGGACGACTTACGCCAACTTCATCTAGATCGAGCTAAACAGGTGAAGGATGATTTAAGTCAATTTCAAGAACGACGTTTAGCGGAAGCGAAACAGCTAAAAGACGATTTGCGTCAATTTCGTCAAGAGTTGTCTATCTACGTTTTTGGCAAATAAATCTCTAGGTTAATTCCAATCCACTTAAGCCTAGGGCTAGAGTAAAAACCCTCTAGTCCCTTTTCCTGGCTAAACTAGAGGACTATCTGAAAATACAACAATAAGCCTTTGGTTTTAAACCTACCATTCTGACCCTGCTTTTTTAAGTTTCTAGACTCAACGTAGGAGTGGTGGGTTCCCCTTCAGGCTGCTCTAGGGCTCTGGTAAATTAAGAAGTATTATAAAACTTCACTTAGTTTATAGTTAATTTTCTCATTAGTAGTCTTTATATTGACAAAGGAGGTAAGGGAAAAGGACTGCATCTGGGCTTGTCAATGTTTAAGTCTTGAAAAGTAATCTAGACAAGAATTTTAGACCCTTAGTCCCTTGACTAATGAATATCCTGAAATACCTTCAGAATCAAGGTTCTAGATCTAAATGACAGTTCCTAGTTTTTTGTGATATTATTATGAGGTAAGCCTTAAAAGCCAAAGACGATTAAACTTGCCGTAAAATTCGGGTAACACAAGCGTCCTTGCCTACTCGGTTATTAAGGGGAAACCTAAACGGGCAGTTGTTAGCTCAAGAATACCCGTCGGCTTAAGGCGGGGATTATCAATGGTATTTACTAGATTTCAACTATGACAGTTACTGGAACTCAAACGAGAAGAGCCGTCCTCTGCCTTCGCCCCGGTCAATTCGTTGTTACGCCTTCGATTGATCAAATTGCCACCCGCGCCTTACGTTATCTAAACTCTGGTTTTTCCATTCATCTATGTGGCCCAGCGGGAACGGGAAAAACCACATTGGCAATGCATCTGGCCAATTGTTTAGCCAGACCTGTGATGCTGATCTTTGGCGATGATGACTTTACCAGTTCGGATTTAATTGGTAGCCAGTCTGGTTATACCCATAAAAAACTGACGGATAACTATATCCACAGCGTTCTCAAAGTTGAAGACGAGCTAAAACACAATTGGGTGGATTCTCGGTTAACAATGGCCTGTCGCGAGGGGTTTACCCTAGTTTATGATGAGTTCAATCGTTCTCGACCTGAGGTCAACAACGTTTTACTCTCTGCCTTGGAAGAAAAAATTCTCACCCTGCCGCCAACTAGCCATCAACCCGATTACCTACAAGTCAATTCTCAATTTCGGGCAATTTTCACCTCCAACCCAGAAGAATATTGTGGGGTTCATGCTACCCAAGATGCTTTAATGGATCGGTTGGTAACCATTAATATGCCTGAACCAGATCAACTGACTCAGACTGAAATTCTTGCCCAAAAAACGGGGATTGGTCGAGAAGATGCTTTATTTATTGTCAACCTCGTCAAAAACTTTCGTTTGAAAACTGCGACTGAAAAAACGTCAGGTTTGCGCTCTTGTTTAATGATTGCTAAAGTCTGCGCCTCTCACGATATTGTGGCCCACTCCGATGATGCCGACTTCCGTGATATCTGCGCCGATGTTCTCTTGTCCCGCACAAGCTTACCTATTGATAGCTCAAGAGCTATTTTATGGGAAATCCTCGACGACAATCTGGTAGAATCCTTATCCGTTGGAGAGGAAGAGGAGCCTTCCGATGCCCCAGCGTCAACTTCTGAGCCTTCCACAGGAAATCAATCGATCAAAGCCATTCAATCTTTACTGCGAACGAACTTGCTGAAGCAAAAAGACTAGATTTTATACTCTTATTGGGTGAAACCAACCGTGACTTCTTCCACTTTTGCTGGCTCGCTCAAAACCCAATCAAACAACTCCCTGAAAACAGCAACTCAAGGTTCGAGTTTGGCGGATATCCTTGAACGAGTTTTAGATAAAGGAATTGTGATTGCTGGCGATATTTCAGTTTCGATCGCCTCCACTGAACTTCTAAATATCCGCATTCGTTTGTTAATTGCCTCTGTTGATAAAGCAAGGGAAATGGGAATCAACTGGTGGGAAGGGGATCCCTACCTCCATAGCCAATCCCAAGCTTTACTAGCAGAAAATCGGGAACTTTCACTCCGACTCCAAACCCTAGAAACCGAGCTTGAAACCTTAAAATCCTTAACCCAATTGAGTGCAATGGAGAGCCATGATCCCAGTCCGAACGATGAAGCACATTCCTCAGATGCGTGAAATTCCTCACTTGAATCCTCAAAGGTTAGGAAATTTACACGAGACGATTGCCCCCCTTGATAAAGCAAGGGAAACGGCGATTAACGGCTTGCAAGGTTATCCCTACCTCCCTAGCCAATGCCAAGCTTTATTCGCAGAAAACCTGGAACTTTCACGCCGACTTCAAGCCTTAAAATCCTTAGCCAAATTGAGTGTAATGGAGAGCCGTGATAGCAGTCCGAACGAGCAGGCACATTCCTTATATACATTGAAATTCCTCCGGTAAGGAAGTTTATACCAGTTAACGATTGCCTCTGTTGATAGAGCAAGGGAGATGGCAATTAATGGGTGGGAAAGCGACCCTTACCTCCCTAGCCAATCCCAAGCTTTATTGGCAGAAAATCTGGAACTTTCACGCCGACTTCAAACCTTAAAATCTTTAACCAAATTGAGTGCAGAGGAAAGTTGACATTATTTAATTACATCATTATTTTCCCTCAGATAAAATTTCTTGGCCAAGCTCCCCACTAGAGACTCACCGTCAAAAACTGCTCATTTACCAATTCCAACCATGACACTTGCTTGCACACCTTACGATTCTGATAATCAAGCCTTGCTGACCCGTCCAGAAAGTAACAGCCAAGCCGGTTTAGCCCCTTTACTGTTAACTGTCGTGGAACTGGTACGCCAATTGCTCGAAGCCCAAATCATTCGCCGGATGGAAAAAGGGGTTCTCAGTGAGTCTGATTTAGACAGAGCTGCCGAAAGTATCCAAAAATTGCAAGAACAAATTCTCCATTTGTGTGAAATTTTTGAGGTTGAGCCAGAAGAGTTAAATGTCCACCTAGGAGAGTTTGGAACTCTTTTACCTGAAGCAGGGAGTTATTACCCCGGAGAGGAGGGTATTAAGCCTTCTGTGTTAGAATTAGTGGATCGACTCCTCAATACGGGAGTTGTTGTGGAAGGAAATGTTGATCTGGGTTTAGCTCAACTAGATCTAATTCATCTAAAGCTTCGTTTGGTTTTAACTTCTCAGCCGGTTTAATTTGGGAGAATACTGATGACAGTGGGTCTTTATTTATATGGAATATTTCCCGAACCAGTTCCTGACGAACTAGGTTTGCAAGGGATTGATAATGAGCCAGTTCACAGTGAGATGATTGAGGGTTTTAGTTTTCTCTACTCCCTTGCTCATAAGGAAAAGTATTTGGCATCCCGTCGCTATTTAATTTGCCATGAAAAAGTATTAGAAACTGCCATGGAAGCAGGGTTTACAACCTTGTTACCACTGCGGTTTGGGTTAGTTATAAAAAACTGGGAATCCGTCACCGAACAATTAATTAATCCGTATAAAGACCAACTGAAAGAATTATTTGCTAAACTGTCAGGCCAACGAGAAGTTAGCATTAAGATTTTTTGGGATAATCAGTGGGAATTACAAGCGGCTTTGGAGTCTAATCCTAAGTTAAAGCAAGAACGGGATGCGATGATGGGGAAAAACTTAAATATGGAAGAAATTATCCATATAGGTCAAATGATTGAAGGCACTGTATTTCAACGGAAACAAGACGTTATTCAAGTCTTTAGAGATCAATTAAATCATCGCGCCCAAGAGGTGATTGAAAGCGATCCGATGACGGATGACATGATTTACAATGCAGCTTATTTAATTCCCTGGGAGCAAGAGCCGGAATTTAGCCAAAACGTTGAAGCGATCGATCAGCAGTTTGGTGATCGCCTAAGAATTCGCTATAACAATTTAACCGCACCCTATACCTTTGCCCAACTTATCTAAGGAGAGTATTAGTTATGTTTCTCAATCTTTTATTTCTTCCTGTTACCGGTCCTATTGGGGGTCTGATCTGGATTGGGGAAAAAATTCAAGAGCGTGCAGATATAGAATATGATGAGTCTGAAAACTTGCACAAATTATTATTATCCTTACAACTAGATTACGATATGGGCAACATTTCCGAGGAAGAGTTTGAAATTCAGGAAGAAGAACTTTTATTAAAAATTCAAGCCTTAGAAGAAGAAGAGGCGGCAGAAGACCAATCTGAATCTTCTCTCTAAAATTTTTCTATACGTCCCACGTTCAGAACTGACAATCTTTCCCACCCTATAGGCCATGAACAAAATCACAAATTGTAGCGGCGCTTAGTAAGGGCGGCTTTGACAAGCTCAAGAACTCGTTGAAGCTTGGTCAGAACTAGCCCTTGATTAAGCCTTAATATTCTAGGTAAAAAGCTTGGAAATTACTAGAATTATTAGAGGAGTGAGCAACAGTTTTGGGGGAATCAGGTTTTTTAGCTAAACTAGGAGGATTGACTGTACGCAAATTTTGAATACTTTGTTCTGTAGTCTCAATTTGATCTGTCACAAACGTCAGACGACTTTTTAACTGCTGAATCTGCCGCTCCATTATTTCTAATTTTTCTTGGATACGTTGTTTTTCAGTAATTAACTTATAAAGCTCAAGTTGCTGATCTGCTTCAGATTGTTTCCGAGGCATAGTGCTAATTTTAGATCTAATTGATCTGGGTGAACGAGTGTTTGTCATAACAATCCCTGAATAACTTAAAATATTCTAGCATATCAACGCCCCAATATAAAAACTTGTAAAAAATCGTAAATTTTCTTTTGGTAAACCCTATGAAATTGTACAATCTATATACTTACGCTTTTTTGAAAACCCCAATAGAAAGCCTAACATTACCCGTTGGAATGGCTAACCCATTGTTACTGATAACTGGTGAAGACCTCTCGGCTGTAGTCGAACCCGAAGTTTGTTTAGACACTTTACAAAATGATGATGAACGCTTGATTCAATCCGTTTTATGCCATGATCGAGTCATCTGTGAATTATTTCAACAAACCACTATTTTACCCTTACGTTTTGGCACATCTTTTTTAGAGGCAGAAAATTTACTGACTCATCTTTGTTCTCATGCCCAAGAATATCAAGAAAAAATTGAACAACTTGAGGGAAAAGGAGAATATCTTTTAAAATGTATTCCCCGTAAGCTAGAGGAGCCTGTACTCTTTTCTGAAAGCAGGGGCAGACAATATTTTTTAGCCAAAAAACAGCATTATGAAGCCCAACAAGATTTTTATACTTTGCAAGGTTCAGAATGGCAAAATTTCGTGCATTTAGTGGACCAAAGCTATCCGTCAACGAGAATTATTACTGCTCCAGGTACAGAATCACGAATTTATCTTTTAGTTAATTTTCAAGAAGAACCTTTGCTAATCGAGCAAGTCTTGCATTGGCAGAAAGTCTGCCCCCGTTGGCAATTACAATTAGAACAAGTTTCTCCCCCCTATCACTTTACTTAACTTGATTTTTCTATGACTAACTTTAACTTGGTAAATAACTCTCTAAGTCGTTATGACACTCGACATTTAGTTATGTTTAGTGGCAAAGGAGGAGTGGGAAAAACTACCCTTTCCTGTGGATTTGCTCGCCGTTGGGCTAAATTATTTCCCGAGGAACAAATCCTATTAATCTCAACCGATCCGGCTCATTCTTTAGGGGATGTATTGCAAACAGAAGTTAGCGATCAAGCATCACCTGTAAAAGACTTATCCAACTTAAAAGTTAGGGCATTAGATGCGGAAAAATTGCTCTTAGAATTTAAAGAAAAATACGGAAAATTTTTAGAAATTTTAGTAGAACGGGGCAGTTTTGTTGAAGGAGAAGATTTAACTCCTGTTTGGGATTTAGACTGGCCAGGTTTAGATGAAATTATGGGTCTATTAGAAATTCAACGATTACTTATTGACAATGTTGTAGATCGAATTGTTGTTGATATGGCTCCCTCTGGTCATACCTTGAATTTATTGGGAATTAAAGACTTTTTAGAGATTATTCTCAATTCTTTAGAGTTGTTTCAAGAAAAACATCGTGTTATTTCGCAAACTTTTTCAAAAACCTACAATGCCGATGATGTGGATGACTTTTTAGTGAAAACACAAGCAGAATTAACCGAAGGCAAACGAATTCTACAAGATCGGGATTTTACCCTTTGTTTAATTGTGGCAATTGCCGAACCGATGAGTTTAGTAGAAACCGAACGATTGCTCAATAGTTTGCATCACTTAAATATTCCCTGCGGCAGCTTATTTATTAATCGAATTCTAACGGATCCTAAGCAAAATTTAGATCGCTATAGTGAGCAACAGCAACTCCTCGATAAATTCCTAAAAATTCCGGGTCAAGAGACAATTTTCACCCTGCCCCAACAATCAAAAGAACCCCTAGGAGGTGAAGCATTAGATCAGATCATGAGTCAAATTAAAATCATCGAAAAAGTAGAATTTACTACCCCGCCTCCTATTCAATGGCCGCAAAAAATTCTGCCGAGTTTTAGTGATTTTATTGACGACAAACGCCAACTCATTATCATTGGTGGCAAGGGGGGGGTGGGAAAAACAACCGTTGCCGCGGCCATTGGTTGGGCGTTAGCTAATCGTCATCCCGAGCAAAAAATTAGAATTATTTCTATTGATCCAGCGCATTCTTTGGGAGATGCCTTTGGGACAAAGTTAGGACATCAATCCACACAATTAACTGATAATTTAAGTGGTCAAGAAGTTGATGCTGATATCATTTTAGAAAAATTTCGGGATGATTATTTATGGGAACTGGCAGAAATGATTAGTGGTGAAGGTAACGAAGAAGGAAACATCAAACTAGCTTATACTCCAGAAGCTTGGCGACAAATTGTAGCTCAATCTCTGCCAGGAATTGATGAAATGTTATCCCTAGTAACAGTGATGGATTTATTAGACCAGAAACAACAAGATTTGATTATTTTAGATACGGCTCCTACCGGTCATCTCCTGCGATTTTTGGAAATGCCAACGGCTTTAGGAGATTGGTTAAGTTGGATTTTTAAGCTTTGGATGAAGTATCAAAATGTCTTAGGGCGTGTAGATTTAATGGGACGATTGCGAACCTTAAGACAACAAGTGATGTCTGCCCAGAAAAAACTAAAAGACCCCCAACATACAGAATTTATTGGAATTTTACAAGCCCAAGATGCGATCGTTGCCGAACAACTGCGATTGACAGAATCTTTAAAAAAAATGGGAATCTATCAACGTTATGTCGTGCAGAATCGTTATCATGCTAATGAGGAAATTGATCGGGATTTATTCCCAGATCAAACTTTGATCCGCTTACCCAGTTTACCCCGGTCAGTAGAACCTCTAGCCCGGGTAAAAGGCGCGGCAGATCTGTTATTTTAAAGGTAATTAGTCTTATCAAGTCGGACTTCTTAACCCCATCTATCACCCAGTCCCCATCCTTCAATTGATTCAGGAGAAATTTTATGGCAGAATTATTCAAAGGCTTTGAGCAATTAGTCGAACTGGCCAAAATCTTAGAAGAAAAACTGGAAAAAGGGGAAATTAAAACCGAAATGCAATTTAATTCTCGTCCCTTGAGTAATATTCCCCGTTCTGGCGGTATTCCCCGTTCAGGGGGGGTTTCTCGTCCGAGCAATTCTGGCGGGGATGATTTTGAGGTCAATCGCCATCGCTCATCCTCCACTGATTCAGGGGTTAAAGACACTATGACACAGCCAGAAGAACCCACCACTGCTTCCCTTAAAGATGTTGGTGGATTGACGGAAGTGATTAAAGAACTCAAAGAACTAATTGCCATTCCTCTGAAACGCCCTGACTTGTTGGCCAAGTTAGGACTTGAACCCACTCGCGGCGTTCTCTTAGTCGGACCCCCTGGAACCGGTAAAACCCTGACCGCCCGTGCTTTGGCCGAAGAACTCGGTGTTAACTATATTGCCTTAGTAGGACCAGAGGTGATCAGCAAATATTATGGGGAAGCCGAGCAAAGACTGCGGGGAATTTTTGAGAAAGCCAGTAAGAATGCGCCTTGTATCGTTTTTATTGACGAAATTGATAGCATGGCACCCGACCGCAGTAAAGTTGAAGGGGAAGTAGAAAAAAGACTGGTGGCCCAATTGCTGGGTTTAATGGATGGCTTTGCCCAAAGCCGAGGGGTGATTGTTCTAGCTGCGACAAACCGTCCCGACCATCTTGACCCTGCCCTCCGTCGCCCTGGACGGTTTGACAGAGAAGTCCTCTTTCGGGTGCCTGACCGAAAAGGCCGTTTAGAAATCCTCAATATTCTCACCCGTTCCATGCCCCTAGATGAGTCAGTTTCCTTAGCTCTGATTGCCGATAATGCGGTGGGATTTGTCGGGTCAGATTTAAAAGCCGTTTGCCAGAAAGCGGCCTATAGTGCTTTGCGACGCCAGGTTCCTACGATTGACTCCCAAATTCCAGAAACAATGACTGTCGTCCAAGCCGACTTTTTGCAAGCCCTTAAAGAAGTTAAACCGGCGGTATTGCGGTCTGTGGAAGTGGAATCTCCCCATGTGGCTTGGGACAATATTGGCGGACTTGAACAGATTAAACAAACCCTACAGGAGTCCGTGGAAGGGGCATTACTCCATCCTCAATTATATACGCAAACCAAAGCCCAAGCTCCCAAAGGTATTTTACTTTGGGGGCCACCCGGAACGGGAAAAACCTTATTGGCCAAAGCGGTTGCATCTCAGGCGCGAGCTAATTTTATTAGTATTAATGGACCTGAGCTTTTGAGTAAATGGGTGGGTGCGAGTGAACAAGCGGTGCGTGAGTTGTTTGCCAAAGCTCGTCAGGCAGCACCTTGTGTAGTTTTTATTGATGAAATTGATACTTTAGCACCGGCAAGAGGTCGTTATAGTGGGGATTCAGGAGTGAGTGACCGGGTTGTGGGACAAATCCTCACGGAGTTGGATGGGTTGCAAACGGGGGCAACGATTTTAGTGATTGGAGCCACTAATCGCCCAGATGCGTTAGACCCAGCCTTATTGCGAGCGGGACGGTTGGATTTACAGTTAAAAGTTGATTTACCGAATGCCTCTAGTCGTTTAGCAATTCTCGGTGTCCATAATGATGAACGTCCTTTACAAGATGTGGATTTAGGCTATTGGGCCGAGGCAACCGAAGGCTGGAATGGCGCAGATTTAGCGTTATTATGTAACCAAGCGGCACTGATGGCAATTCGTCGTTATCGCCATCAGGGAATGACTGACCCGGCTGAGATTCGCATTACAACGGCTGATTTTAATCATGCTTACCAACTGTTGGTTGAACAGCGTGCCAATTGATTTTTTTTCCCCCTTACTTAAAGTAAGGGGGGAGAATCTCAACTCAGGAAAACCATCCTAAAAAGGAAAATTTGCCAAAATGTCTGCAATAATGGGTCTAATACTAAATCCGGTTATTAAAAACTGATTATTTATTCTCCGTTTTGCCTCTTGCCTCTTGCATGAGTGCCTATCCTCATAAGTAGCCTATACTCAACGGATTTAGTATAACTTTGTCTTGATAATTTACAAAACGATTGGAACCTGAAGAAGAAAAATTATTACGGGGTTTAACTGACAGTGTTTCTCAAAAAACTTATGTTTACTTTTCCTCTTGTCTTCTTGTTGCTAATTGGTCTAAAATTTCGGCGTGAACTTGGCGAGTAATTGGATAAAAATAGGCAAGAATTAAGCTAATGATCAGAAAAAATGCTGGTAAAGGAGCAATTGCTAGGCGAATTGCTATTAAAGCACTATCTGGCTGCAGGGGAATTGCTTCTCCTGGGATTCTCGGTTTAAAACCAGATGTTTCTAGCGCAATACCGACAAGAAATAACCCCAAAGCTAAACCAATTTTTTGCAAAAGTACCATGAAAGCATAAAAAATACCTTCTCGACGTTTTCCTGTTTCTAATTCGTCTAATTCAATCACATCGGGAACCATTGACCAAGGAATTAAATAGGCCACAGATACGCCAAATCCTGCCAAAACTGCCAAAGCATACATTAAAGTTATTTGTCCGGGTTGGAGCAAAAATAAACCAATTTGGGCAATAATCCAGAATGTCATCCCTAAAAAATAGACTATCTTTTTGTCTAATTTCTGACTAACTGCTTGCCAAAAAAATAACATCACTAAAGCTGTTCCCTGTACTGCCAAAGCGACTAAACCCGATGCTGCTTCCGATAGTCTCATGTAGCTGACGACGTAGTAAACCAAAATCGAGGCGGTTAATTGTACTCCTAACCAAGCACAAAGATAGATGCCAATAACGTATAAAAAGGGACGATTACCAAAAACTATTTTTAATTGTTCTTTCAGGGGAATAGTTTCGGTATTATTATCCGCTTCTCTCTGTTTAATTGCCGCGCTATCCTTGAGATGATTTTCAGTTTTGCCATAGTAAAGGGTTAACCCCGAAACTATCCCTTGTATTCCTAATAAAATTGTGGAAATAGCGATAAAGTCTCTGGGATTCACCCCAATTTTTCCTAGTCCATAGACCAAGGAAAGCGCACCGATAACTATAAAAGCAATTGCCAAAACTTTTTTCTGGGGAGAATTGAGAATCGCTTTTGCTCCTCGTTCTTGTAAAGCTAAAGCGCACCAAATAACTGCTATAATCGACATTAAAGCACAAACTACACCTAACAATAAAAAAGCTTGATGGAGATCGTTTGCATAGGACGATGAGACGATAATATAGAGAATTAATGAGAGAATGCTGCCCCCGATGGAAAAGGCAAAACGAAAACTATTTAAGCGGGTTCTCTCATTATAATCATGGGTTAATTCAGGGGTAAGTGCCTGGTAGGGAAGATTGACTACTGTATAGGTTAAATTAAAGATAATACCGATAAAAATATAATATAAAAATAGCCATAATTGGTTATTAGTCGGGATTAACCACAGTAAAAAATAGCTAATTCCGAAGGGAATTGACCCCAATAACATCCATGGTAAGCGACGACCCCAAATAGTACGAGTTCGATCGCTCCACATTCCAATAATCGGATCGTTAATAGCGTCGAAAATTCTCACCACCATCAGCACACTACCAGCTAATCCTGCTGGTAATCCTGCCACATCAGTGAGGAAAAATAGCAGGTAAAATACCGAAATATTGGCAGTGATAGCCGGTCCCAAATCGCCAGCACCATAGGCGATTTTTGTGGTTAAATTGAGTCTTTCAGAAGTCAAATGAGCCATAAAAGCAATTACAGAGACTAAAATAAGCTTAACCGTTCTGGGAGCATTTGTAACCTTTGTCAGAGCAGTTGAGGAACTTTAATTTTTTTTGTCTCTAGTAATTCCTGAAAATATCTAGGGTCTGCTGAAAAAGTTTTTCGGTGGGGGTTGGGGGTTGGGGGTTGGGGGTTGGGGTGTGGGGTGTGGGGTGTGGGGTT
>NZ_SFBY01000153.1:0-8585 GCF_007095505.1 Microcystis sp. M_QC_C_20170808_M3Col | reverse complement strand
GGTTTTTAGACTTTTTTTCCCTCAAAAAGTGCCGACCCTTGGAGTGATTGGGGGGAAAATTCAGGGACTTTTTCCCTGAAAATTAGGTAATTGACCACCTGAAAATGGGTAAAACCCCAACCCCCAACCCCCAACCCCCAACCCCCACCGAAAAACTTTTTCAGCAGACCCTATTTAAGGATGAGTAAGTGGATGTGGTGGCCAGGTTCCCAATTAGATCGTATTGAAGCAAACCTAGAGGCAAATCAGAGCTAACTACCTCTTGCCTCTCCTAACCAAGAAATTAATTTTGCACCACTACTTATTACTTAATTACTGTTTATTTTGTAATTTTATCACTAATTCTTGGAAAGGTTGCCAATCATCTTCATAGGTAATGGCTTCCCAAACCGATTCGATGAGAGGTCTAAGTAAAGCGGTTTTAGGATTATAATGCGTTAAGGTGTCGCCAATTTGAGACAAGGAATCTAGGGGTAATTGATTTAAGACCAAACTATATAATTCTCGCCAACGTTGCCAATCAGCTTTTGGTAAATCCATATTTTCAAGAATTAGAGAACTATTTTCTCGCCAACCGTAATTAAATTGTTCACTTAATTGATAGAAAAAGTCGTGATAACCGAGGCCAGTTTCTTGGAGAACTTCCACAGTTTTGCTGACCAGTAAAGCGGATTCGGGAGTAAAAATATCCTCAAAACCTAACTTTTTGAGCATCATTGTTTGATAATAAAAATTGTAATGCTGGTCATAGTTAGCCAAAGCCATATCTAACTCTAACAAGGAGACGACCATGGCCAGGGGAGATTGCAGTAACTCTAGATTTAAACGACAGATAAAAGGCTGATTGCCATAACTATAACGGCCACCGTAGTCGAAATAGGCCGCCGTAAATTGGGGGTTATAGGAAGGAATAAAAGCGTAGGGACCATAATCGAAACTTTCCCCAGTAATTGACATATTATCGGTATTGAGAACTCCATGACAAAAACCTGCGGCCATCCATTGGGCTGCTAATTTAGCGGTTCTTTCGAGCAAAGCGGCGTAAAATTTTAAATAGCGATCGCTATCTTGGGGATCGATTTCAGGATAATAATAAATAATCACATGATCGAGGAGTCTTTTAATTAAATCACTACGTTTAATATGAAATAAACGCTCAAAAGTCCCGAAACGAATATGAGAATTACTAACTCGAATCATCACCGAAGATCGCGTTGGGGAAGGTTCATCACCGCGCCAGAGATTTTCCCCCGTTTCCACCAAACTCAGACAGCGAGAGGTATTCACCCCCAAACCCCGTAAAGCTTCCCCAGCTAAGACTTCTCTAACTCCACCCTTGAGAGTTAACCTACCGTCCGCGTGACGGGAATAGGGAGTCCGTCCCGATCCTTTCGTACCAAAATCGTATAATTTGCCATCAATACCCCTAACTTGACCGTAGAGAAAACCGCGACCATCCCCTAAAAAAGGATTATACTCGCCAAATTGATAACCGTGGTAACGCAGGGACAAAAAAGGTGTCAGGGATTGAAATTTACCAAAAGCCTCGATAAAATGCTCATCTAAGGTTAATTCTGGCTGAATTTCCACCAAAGGTAATAAAGCATCATTGCGAAAACGAAGGATATGACGGGGAAAATCTGCGGCTGCGACTTGATCATAGTAGTGGTCTCCCAAGTCCTGCATGGCGCTTTCGTAAGGGAGACTGAGAAAGGGATTGGTGAGATGGTCTGTCATAGTGGTGGTGTCGATCGAGCTTTGAGGCGTTAAAGTGATAAAGATAGCCAAAAAATTTTCCTACTGAGACTATCAAACAGCGATGCCCGATTCTATTATGTATCAAGGGGACTATTTTCTTGTCCTTGAGGCCGATCAACCTGAACAATTCCAGACTCCCGACCAGTTACGGGATAAGTTAAAAGATGTAATCACCGCAAAACCGGAGATTTGTCCCCGACAATTGGCGAAATTCTCTAGTCTTGAGGAAAAAGCTCTCTATCTGCGCGATAATTACTGCGAGTTAGACCTGGGTGAGGAGGGTTATTTACAATGGTATGTAGTGCGTTTGGAAAAATAAGGAAACCCACTTTTTAACTTTTTACTTTTAACTTGATCATTATGGGAGAAATAGAAGATTTACTGGCACAAATGAAGGCAGAATACCAGAAACGGGATCAGGAAAAACCGATACCGTCCCCTTCTTCTCGTCAAGAAAAAGAGCGTTCCCCGTCCGAATTTAAGGTTAATTATACCGGCGATTCTGCTACCGATGGGATTTTAAAAGCTTTAGCCTTAGAAAACCAAGAAAGGCAACAACAAGAGGCAGCGGAAAAAGAAAAAGCGGTGGCATTAAAACAGCAGCGCAAGCGAGAAGCTTTAACTAGAAAGGCCAAGCAATGGTTAGATAAATTGGATGCTAAATCGGAGGAAGGACGCTGGTTTGAGGAGTTTTCCTATGGCTACGATTCTCCTTTAGAAGCAGCGATTACCTATCTAGAAGCTTTGGGAGAAGTGGACATTTCTAAATGATCAGGTCTAATTTAAAGTTGTGGGTAAATTTGCTTGGTCAAAAACTCGATTATGCCACCAAATATTATCACCAGCGCTAATATTTGTGCCGTAACGAGGAACGATACCATAAACAGTGCCGGGGTCATAATCCAAAGCTTGACTGATGAGATTGTAGAGACGTTGTAGATCAAAACCCCGGGGGTCACAATGGGGATATTTTCCTTGATTAATCAGAAAACTATCCACGGCAAAATGGCTGACAATTTGCGGTAATTGTCCCGTTTGTAAGGCTGCTAGGAGATAATATTTCGCCGTTTGTTGGTATTGAAAATCACTGTAACCGGGGAGGGGTTGCAAGCGTCCTTTGGTCAAACAGTGGGATCCCGGCGCTTGTACCAGTTCAATGTTAACACTGGAGATAACCCGACGATTTCTTTCGGCAAAAACTGGTCGCAAGCGATCGCAATTAGGGTGAGATACCTGATCACAAATCGCTGCTGTTGCCCATAATGCGGTGCTTTTTGCCCCATCAAAGTAATTTGTGGGATATTTTTTGACTAAACGCCTAAAGACGGCTTCTGAAGGCGTATTTAACCAAATTCTCGCCCTTTTTTCTAACTCAGTCGCCGATCGCGTACTCAAAGGAACACCCTCTAAAGCAAGTGCAAAACCCTTGACGCGGATAGTTTCTGGGGTAAGTTGCCACAGTTGACGCACTAATTGATCTCTGGTGTCTGCGGGCAGCATTTCGGCCGCTTGTTCATAAAAAGTGGCAGTGGGACGGTGACGTTCAAAAAAAGGCCGGGCGATCGAGTCTAAAATATCTCTATCCCTGGAATTCGCTTTGCGGGGGATGTAAACATTAGGACCCAATTTCATCGGACCGCGAGCATATTTTTTCTGTTCTTCGATGTTACCCGTGGTCATACTCCAAGCTGTATCGTGGAGAATAAACAAAGGAGTGCGATCGAGGGTTAATTCGGTTTCTGGCGGGGTAATTTGCAAAAATTCGGCGATTTTCTGCTTTTCTGACTCATCTAGACTCTTACCGGCTAAATTCTCCCCCACAGTGGAGGGATTAAAAATATTTATGGTTGCAGTGGAGAGACTAGAGCTATTCAGTTTTAAAATCAGTAGGGACAAGACCAAACTAATCACCAAAGAAGTCACTCCCGATCGCCATTGTTCCGGGGGAAAGATAGAATATCTAGGGAGAGAAAATTGTCTTGATTTTTGCCGTCTTTGTCGATTCATCGGACTTTTTTAACGCGCTTTCCACCTATTGTATTCACTTTCTCCAAAAAGGGAATTAATAGGCAATAGGCAGCTTCCCCACTTCCCCACACCCCACACCCCACACCCTACACCCTACACATAATTACTGAGGAACCATTGGGTATTAAAAGCTCGATCGCAGGATATTTCTAGTAATCTTATGCCTGATTCCGGCAAAACTGCGATTTTTTGCTGAAAATCAGTCCAATCGCTGATTAAATGGTAATCGATACCGTAGGTGTGACAGAGTTGGCAAAAGTCGATATTTTGGGGAGTGGCAAAAAATTCTTCAAAGGGAGGGTCAAATTTGGCGATCGGCAACAGTTGGAAAATGCCTCCCCCCTTGTTATTGATTAAAATTATGGTCAAGGAGCCAACAAAATAATTTTTGATTAAAAAACCATTTGTGTCGTGTAATAGGGCTAAATCTCCCGTTAATAGTAGGCTGGGAACATTTTTATAAGCTATTCCTATCGCAGTGGAGAGGTTGCCGTCGATGCCATTGGCCCCGCGATTAAAATAGGGACGAATTTGGCGATCGCTAGGCGGGTTAAAAAACTCGGCATAGCGAACAGGCATACTATTAGAGATAAAGATCGGAGTCTGGGGGGGGAGGTATTGGGAAAGCAGCCAGGGGATTTTCCCTTCAATCAGTTTAGTTTCTGCTGCCAAAAGGCGATCGATAGTTAATCTAGCTTGCTGGTCTAATTTTTGCCATAATTGCCGATATTCTCGGTTATTATCGGTTTTATCTGGGAATAGTTCCCCTAATTGCTCGATATTTCCCCTGAGATGTCCGGTTTTTCCCTGTAGAGGATCGTAATTATCGGGATGGGGATCGATAATCCAGCGCGGACAGTCGATTTCTTCTAACCAGGTCCGTAATTCTTTGCTGGTGGGTAATTCGCCAATTTGCAGGACAACATCGGGGGTTAATTGGGTTTTAATGGCAGGATTCCGCAATAATAAATCATAGGTGGTGATGAGATGGGGATTTAACCCTGCATAGTTTCGCAGAGGAGATAAAGCTTCCGCTAAGACGGGATATTGTTGCGATCGGGCTAAATTAGCGATCGCCTGACAGTAACTTTCGGGGTTTTGCGGGGAAGCTAATCCCGCAATGATAATTCCTTTGGGGGGTAAAGAAGGAATTTGGAGAAGTGAGTGGTTAATTGGCATATTTTGCCGAGATATATGGCTAAAAAAAGCCTCTTGGTCAAAATTAGCCTCTAAATTGTTAATTTCTAGATCGGGAGTTGGTGCGAGGGGATCCCGAAATGGTAAGTTCAGATGCACCACTCCGGGGACAGGATCGAGACAGCGCAACCACGCGTGGATGATGGTTTGACGGAGATAGCGTAAACGCTCGATATTGGCACTAGGACAGCTAATTTCCGCTTGCCAATTTGGATAATTACCGTAGAGTTTGACTTGATCGATAGTCTGACCGGCATGAGCATGACGCAATTCTGGGGGGCGATCGGCGGTTAGAATTAATAAAGGGACATGACTTTCTTTTGCTTCAATGACTGCGGGATAAAAATTAGCCGTGGCAGTGCCAGAAGTGCAGACTAAAACCACCGGTTGATATAATTGTTTGGCTAATCCCAAGGCAAAAAAGGCAGCCGAGCGCTCGTCTAAGATGGGAATAGCTTCAATCTGGGGATGTCTTGCCAAGGCTACCGTTAAAGGAGTCGATCGCGATCCGGGAGAAACCACCCCTATCTTCAATCCCAAACGGGCCATTGTTTCGACTAAAATAGAACCCCAAAGTGTATTAAGATTGCGAAAATCGATCGACATTTATCAATTCAGTGGCAAAGGTTAGGGGACGATAAGTTAAAGAGTCTATTAATCAATTTAACACTGGCCGGAACTGGCCAAGAATAAGTTATTCCTGAGTCAGCGATGCAGAAGTTATTAAAAGAGAGCGAAGGCAATTGGCCTCTACAATAATATTATTGCGCCAATGGTAGGGGCGCATCCCGTGCGTCCAAAATATCCTATAGATATTTCTCGAAAATTGAGATGCAGTCAGTTTTCAAGTTCCCTATAGCCAAAGCAAACTAACATCAATAGGTTTTGAAAATTTTCCACTATGCTCCTGATTACAGAACAAATTTACCAGCGCATTTTCACCCACGCAGAATCCACCTATCCCGAAGAATGTTGTGGGTTACTCTTGGGAAAAATTACCGAAACAGCAGCCCAAGTGATCACCATGCAAGCAACAGAAAATAACTGGTCTGGCAATAGGAGAAACCGCTTTAGTATGGCCCCAGAAGTGCTTTTACAAGCTCAAAAATCGGCGCGGGAAAACCAGCTAGAAATTATTGGTATCTATCATTCCCATCCCGATCATGCCGCCATTCCTTCGGAAATTGATCGCCAATTAGCCTGGTCAGGATATACTTATTTAATTGTCTCCGTAGTTTCAGGACGAGCGCTCGATTTACAAGCTTGGCAACTAGACGAACGCGAACAATTTCAACCAGTAAAAATATTGTAGTCTTGTGTAAATAGCAAACAGCCTTAAGGTGATTCTCCCCGTTGGCAATCCTAATCCCGCAACAATTAGAGGCAACACCAATGTTGACTAGCGCTTCCCCTGCTTTCCACCCACCCGCAATCGATTTAATTGGGATTGATCATCACCAATGGTATGGACGAGTATTATGGCTAGGAATAGGTTGCATCCGTGGGACGGAGAAAGCAGTCATAGATAGGGCAATTAGGGATGTTTTTAAGCGTTATCACCTCTCTTTAGCCGCTATTGCTGGTATTGCCACCCTTGACATCAAAGCTGATGAACGGGGTTTAATTGCCTACTGTCAAGAGAAAGGATTGCCTCTAAAAACTTTTACTGCCAAGGAGTTGAGAGATATTAATGTCCCCAATCCCTCGGCCATTGTCAATAAGGAAATGGGAACCCCTAGCGTCGCTGAAGCTGCCGCTTTAAAAATGGGCAAGACTTTGCTAGTAAGCAAGCAAATAGAAGCAAAATCGGTGACAGTGGCCGTTTCTTTGGCCGCAAGGGAATATAGAGGATAACAAATCGATGCTTAAACAGGTTTTATTTCTTAGTAATGGTCATGGTGAGGACTTAAATGCTAGTTTAATTCTGGGGGAATTACAAAAAATTCAGCCTCAATTATCTATAGCTGCTTTGCCTTTTGTGGGAGAGGGAAAAGCTTATCAAAAATTGCCCGTACCAATTATTGCCCCCACTGCTACTATGCCATCGGGGGGAATTATTTATACCAATCTTTTTAATTGGATTAAGGATATTGGTGCGGGATTAATCGGTCTAACTATTAAACAAATTCAGGCAGCTTTTAAAGTTAGCAAGGATTGTGATTTATTGATAGCAGTGGGGGATATTGTCCCGATTGCGATCGCTTCTTTAACCGGTCGTCCTTTTGTGGCTTTTATTGTTTCTACTTCCAGTTATTACGAAGGCACAATTAAATTACCTTTACTCACAGAATTATGTTTAAGATCCAAGAATTGTTTAAGGGTTTTCACTAGGGATAAATATACAGCAACAGACCTACAAAATCGGGGTATTAAAAAAGCGATTTTTGCTGGTTATCCGATTATGGATGTCTTAACACCAACGGGTAAAGATTTAGAATTAGATAGTCAAATTCCCATGATTGCTTTATTAGCGGGGAGTCGTTTACCGGAAGCTTTGAGTAATTTAGCTTTACAGTTACAAGTATGTGAGGAAATAGTTAAAATTAAACCGATGCAGTTTCGGGCTGCTATCGTTCCTAGTATCACAGAAACCGACTTAGAAAATTTAGCTAAACAAGAAGGATGGCATTATTTAGGAGCGGGAAAATTAGAGAAAAATGGGGCTTTATTATGCTGTTATCGTGATGCTTTTGCCGATATTTTACACCATTGTGACGCTTGTTTAGCCATGGCGGGGACAGCAGTAGAACAAGCAGTAGGATTAGGAAAACCCGTCATCCAAATACCCGGATTTGGTCCCCAATTTACCTACCCTTTTGCTGAGGCACAAATGCGCTTATTAGGGGAATCGGTGATAACTATTGGACAGAAACCCACCCAGGTAAATTTATTTAAAAATGCCGCGGTTAAAATTATCGATATTTTGGCAGATTCTCGTTATTTACACAGATGTTTAGAAAATGGCAAAATTAGAGTGGGAGAGTCCGGAGGTAGCAGAAATATTGCCGAGGAAATTTATAGCATTTTTCAAAAGTAATGGCAGAGATAGTTATACTATATCCGTTGAGTATAGGCTACATATCAGGAGAGGCAATAGATAATCAGAACGTAGGTTGGGTTGAAGCATGAAACCCAACACCTGCAAGGGTTACGCTACCGTGTACTATCATTACTCCCAGGGATTTTACCAAAATGTCCAACGAAACCGTTACTTATACTCTTGAATCCGTCCTCAAGGAAATCAAAGACAGCATCAAGGAAGTTAACCAAAAAATCGACACCTTCCAACAAGATGTTAACCAGAAATTTGATAGCCTACAGAAGGATTTTAACCAGAAATTTGATAGCCTACAGAGGGATTTTAACCAGAAATTTGATAGCCTACAGAGGGATTTTAACCAAAAAATCGATACCTTGCAACAGGATATTAACCAGAAATTTGATAAAATCGACGAACGGTTAACTAAGCTAGAGGTAGGACAAGCAAAACTAACTGAGAAAGTCGATGGGATGGATAGAAGACTAGAAAAGCTGGAAGGAACCCAAAAAAATCAAGTTTGGACGTTAATTATCCTTTTAGGAGGAGCGATTGGAACAGCAGC
>NZ_SFBY01000152.1:0-10198 GCF_007095505.1 Microcystis sp. M_QC_C_20170808_M3Col | reverse complement strand
ATTAACCCTTTTGTGCCTTAAGTCCTTTCCTGTATGAATTTCAGCTACTTTTGAGCGTAGTTGCTCTCATCGAATTTTATTTTAAGTTAATTATTTGCATAACAATTCCCGAAGAGCCTTTTTAATCATCATGAGAATATATCGCGGATCTTTTTTTCGAGGTTTTACTAAATGATAAATTAATCTTGTTCTGGCATAATCCATGATATTTTGATCCTTAAAAATTTCATTCATTGCTTTGTATGCGGAAAACATTATGTTATTAGGAAATCCAAAGATAATAAATCTAACAATAGTCCAAGTATTTTTCATGATTGTTTCTGGGTACTTACAAATTATTTCTGGGATTTTATTGATTAATTGTATAACCAAGTTTTCATCGTAATCAGGATCATGATCATTTTTTACATCAAATAAATAATTAGTTATTCGATCACAATCTTTTTTTTGAAGGTTGGCTGTAAGATTAATAGTATTTATGTCAAAATCTTCATCTTCATCTTTTTTTGTTTTCTGATTATCTTCCCAATGTTCCTCATTTATAAGTTCATTACCATAAGCTATTTGATGATCTTTTCTAAAAAAATCTTTGACTTTAGGATTATGTATAATTTTCGTTTTTGCCGAGTTTAAGTTTAGTCCTATCCTATGTAGTTCTTCTTGCAAAATATTAACCGCTTTGATTACTTCATCTTTAGTATTAGTAATAATTTTAATATCATCAACGTATCGAGCATAATGAAAGCCATAAGCAATCATTAATTCATCTATTTTACTTAGTAAAATATTTGCCAAATAGCCATCAGTTCCATTACCTACTAAAAGCCCTTGTTCTTTTTTTTCTACCTTTAATAAGCCATCAATAACCGAGTAAAATTCAATTTCTGGCTGCAATATTTTCTGCAACAACGGTTTATATTTTTGAGGTAGAATACTCCCTGTTAAATTAAAGAGATTATTGATTAAGTAATTAGGTGATACGCTATCATAAAATGATGTTATATCGGCGTTTAATAAATAAGACTCTCTCTGGTCTTTTTTAAATTCTTTAATAAGATTTTCCCCCCATTGGATGAATTTTTTATATTCAGGATTATAAGGTTTAAACAAATGGATAAATCCACTGAGTGAACGTTGAGTTCTGTTAGCATAGCTTGTTTTAATAAAAGAATTTTCAACTGTCAAGGAAAGGACATTAATCAAATGATATCTAATTGCATATTCTTTGAAAGGCAAATATACACATCTTCTAATAAAGACATCTTCTTTGGGATAAGCATAAGCAAATGACTCATCTGGTATATAAGGTTGTTTTAAAGAGTAGATATTTTTAATATATTCAACTAAAAGGTTGATTTTATTTTCATTTTTACAATTGATACTTAGTTCAAAAAAATTACAAAAGTAATCGTCATTAAGCCTACTATACATTGCATAGTAAATTGACATTCTAATTAATTTTGCATCCGTTAAATAGTCTTCTATGTTAAAATTAAGCATAAATATCCTCTTGGCTCTAAATCTATGTTAGAGCTATATTGCTATTTATTTTTCCCTTAGAGCCAAATTTTTTAAGATTCTTTCGATGTTTGCAGTTTCTCATCTCAGCAAAAGAGAGAAAACAGCGATCGCAAACTGCGCCTTCAAATTCTTCAAACTCCCACAAAGCAGCAATCTTAAACTTTTTCTCACGATTTGGACATTTAGACAACAACTTTAAGTCATGCTTCTCACACCTCCCAACCGACTTAAACTGCCATTCAATCCTATGACAAAGCAACTCATCATTTCTGTTCAAATTGTCTCATAAAAGCTCGATCGATCCGATCTTTCCATAACCATAATAACGGTGATTGCCATGCGAAACCGCCCCAAGATGCGATCGCTTTTTGGTCTCCTGTACCGATTAAACTCAGATAATTTTTCTGGGGAAAATAGGGTTTTAAGGGCCGATTTTGCAGAATTCTTTGTAAATTATCGTATAAAGGTTTTCCTTGTCGGACGGCAAAAACTCCCGCTTTCGGACGGGGATAATCTGGAATCGTGGCAATATCTCCCACGGCAAAAATATGGGGATGAGACAGAGATTGCAGATAATTATTCACTAAAATAAACCCTTTTTCATCTGTCAGTAATCCCGACTCTTTAATCCAACTAGAGGCCGAGGCAGTCGTTACCCAAATTGTATAATCCATGGGTAAAACTAACCCCGATGAACAGATAACTTGATCCGGTCTTACTTCTATTACATCCGTTGATAAATATAATCTAATTCCCCTTTGTTTAAAAATCTTCTCTAAACGTTGACCGACCCAATTATTATGGGCTGGTAGTAGTTTTTTTCCTCGATGAATTAGAGATAAATTCAAATTACTGCTAGAGTTGAGAATTTTGGACAAACGGGACTGCATATTTAAAGCTAATTCTACCCCGCCCGCGCCACCGCCCACAATGACGATATTGAGAGGATTATTAGGGTTACTAACCGCTTTTTTGAGGATTTCTTGCCATCCTTCCCGAAAAATCGGCACTGGTTTGGCGGGAATAGCGCACTCTTTAGCACCGATAACATTATCTACTGCCGGGATACTGCCGATATCGATCGAGAGATAATCAAAGGGAATCGGTGAATAATTATTACAAATTACTTGACATTTTTTCGTATCTATGGAAGTAGCTTTAGCTAAACAGAATTGCGCTTGAGAATACCTAGCTAGAGAAGGTAAATCGATATGAGTCTCAGCAAAATCATAAAAACCGGCGATGTGACCGGGTAACATTCCCGAATAGGGGGTATGGGTGACATCGCTAATTAAAATTAATTGAACGTTTTTTAGGGGTGATTGTCCCCAAAGACGAAGGGCGATCGCATGACTATGACCACCACCGATAAAAACTAAGCGTTTGACTAAATCCATAAAAAAACGGGATTGCTGCCAGAAAAGTTAAATTCTAATGAATATATCTTCTTACCCAGAAATTCTGTTGCAAAATCGAGGGTAGATAGACAAAAACTCAAGGCATCGAGGCCATAAAATTTTAACCAATGACAGTAAATTGGGATTTTGCTTTTTTCGGACTCGATATTCTTAAGCAAATTCTATCTAATATCTTCGCTTCCCAATAGAGAGAAGTCTATGCAAGAAGTTTATATCGTGGCCGCAGTCCGGACTCCAATTGGTCGTTTTGGTGGGGGATTGATGGGATTATCCCCGGCCGATTTAGGGGCAACAGTGATGAAATCCGCCATAGAAATCGCTAATTTGCCCCCAGAAGCCCTAGATTTGTACATTTTCGGCAATGTTTTGGGAGCGGGTCATGGTCAGTTAATTCCCCGGCAAGCGGCGATTAAAGCGGGAATTCCCGTAAGCGTGGACGGATATCGGGTGGATATGGTTTGTTCTTCGGGAATGATTGCCGTTAGTAATGCTGCCACCTCAATTCGCGCAGGTGAAGCGGATCTCGTCCTCGCTGGTGGCATCGAATCCATGTCCCAAACCGGCTTTTTTCTCTCCCATCGGGCCCGGTGGGGTTATAAATTCCTCATGGGTGCGCCAGAACAATTAACGGATTTATTACTCCACGATGGCTTAACCGATGCTACCACGGCTGAGGTCATGGGTTCCCAAGTCGATCGCCTCTGTCTCGATCGCGGGGTTTCTCGGCAAGCATTAGACGAAATTGCCGCCTTATCCCACCAAAGAGCGGCCACAGCCACAGAAAAAGGCTGGTTTAAGGGTGAAATCGTGCCGATCGAGCTTAAATCTAAGAAAGGTTCCACAATTCTTGATCAAGATGAGGGTATTCGTTCCGATAGTACCCCAGAAGGGTTAGGAAAACTGCGGCCGGCTTTTAATCCGTCGGGAGTTTTAACCGCGGGGAATAGTAGTCAGATTTCCGATGGGGCCGCCGCTATCCTTTTAGCCAGTAAAAAAGCGGTGGATCAGTACGGTTTAAAACCAATTGCCAAAATCCTTGGCGGCGCTGTGGGTGCTGGAAAAACCGAGCGCTTCCCAGAATTCCCCGTCCTAGCGGTGAAAAAATTACTATCATCTCTAGATAAAACGATCGAAGATTTCGATTTAGTGGAAAATAACGAAGCTTTTGCCTTAAATAATCTGCTTTTTGAGATGGATCTGGGGTTAGCGAGGGAAAAACAAAACGTTCATGGTGGTGCGATCGCCTTGGGTCATCCTATCGGCGCTTCCGGCGCGCGAATTCTGGTGACGTTAATTAATGCGTTGAAAGTACAGGATAAAACCCTCGGTATGGCGGCCATCTGTCATGGGACCGGTGGCGGAACAGCGATCGCAATTGAAAGAGTTTAGGAGGAAAAAGCTATGGTATCTCTGGGACTAGAGGAAAAAGTTATCGTCGTTACGGGCGGAAATCGAGGCATTGGGGCGGCTATTGTCTCTCTTTTGATAGATTTGGGGGCCAAGGTGGCTTACACGGATTTAGCCACCGATAATCCCCAGGGTTTAGGCATTGTGGCCGACGTGACTAAGTTGGAATCGATGGAAGCGGCAGCTCAACAAATTGAAGCGGAATTGGGACCAGTGTATGGCATCGTCGCTAACGCGGGGATTACCAGAGATAACTTTTTCCCTAAATTAACGCCGCTAGATTGGGATTTAGTGATTAATGTCAACCTAAAAGGGGTTAATCACACGATTAAGCCATTTATTGAGGGAATGTATGAACGACAAGCGGGATCGATCGTTTGTATTAGTTCTATTTCCGGTGATCGCGGTAATGCCGGCCAAACTAACTACGCGGCCACAAAAGCGGCAGTTATTGGTTTAGTCAAATCCTTAGCGCGAGAAGCTGCCCGTTATAATATTCGCGCCAATGCGATTGCGCCGGGGTTTATTAACACGGAAATGACTTTAGCGATTCCCGAGAAAGTTCGCGATAAAATCACCGCAGAAATTCCCTGTCGTCGCTTCGGTGAACCCGCAGATATCGCCTGGGCAACTGCCTATTTACTCTCTCCTATTGCCAGCAGTTATGTCTCTGGAGAAGTCCTCAGAGTTAATGGGGCCCATCACACTTAATCAGTTATCAGTTATCAGTTATCAGTTATCAGTGGGTAAGTTATCAGTTATCTAATTCAAAGATGGAAAATGTGTTTGTTATTGTCGCTGCTAAGTTGCTTGGTTCAGTGGGTGAGTTTCGTTTTCTGACGATAGGACAGTCAAAATTACAAAAGCTGTTAGTCAAATCCCATACAGAAAGAGAAAATGAAATTCGCTTAATTAGCGCCCGTTTAGCTAGTAAACAGGAGAGAAAAAATTATGAATCAGGAGTCTGAAGAAACGGTTAATGACGAGATGCGGACTGAATATGACTTTTCCAGTGGTATTCGTGGCAAATATTATGAAGCTTATCGACAGGCTAGTAATGTGATCATTCTCGATCCCGATGTGGCGGAAATTTTTCAAGATTCAGCCTCAGTCAATGAAGCGTTAAGATTGCTAGCAAAAATTGCCAAGTCTGGAAAAATATGACTTATCAGTTATCAGTTATCAGGTGTAGGATGGGTTATTAAACTACCGAAATCAGCGTTAAAGGAAAAGGGCAAAAATAATGGATAAACCGACACAAGCTTGGAGTGAGATGGCCGCCGATTACGTCAATCTTTGGACAGAAACCGGGACAAAAATGTGGTCAAGTTGGTTTGATATGATGGGGGCAATACCCCCGGCCATGGGCAATATTAAACCAGAATTGCAAGAGGCAACCCAGCGCTATTTTGATAATCGGGATTTATTGATCAAATTCCTAAAATTATCGGTGGAAGCTTGGGAAAGTATCTTCCCGAAAATGCAAACAGGAGAAGACTGGCAAACAATTTTAAATAATTATACCCAACAGATGCGCGGTCAACTGAATAGTTTTACTGCCACCACTTCCAAAAGTAGTCAAGATGTCAGTCAACTATGGACAATTTACCTACAACAATTGCAAAGTCTCAATCATTTATGGTTCGATCCTTTCGTCCTGTCAAATGACACAATAACCAAAGCTTGGTTAGGTAATAGTTCTTCTTTGATCGAACTGAATAATATCTACTGGCAGAAGTTTTATGATGAAACTTTTGGCCAATGGTTACAGATGCCTTTATTGGGATTGCCGCGAGAATTTAACCGCAAATTACTCGATAGTTTTGAAACTTGGCGGGTTCTTTATCAAGCTAGTATTAACTATCAAATTGTGCTGGCTGATATTCAAGTTAAATCCTTTGAAGCTTTAACTAAAAAATTAGTTTTCCTAGCACAAAAAGGTCAACCTGTCAAGAATTGGCGAGAATTTCAAGATGTGTGGAGTGTAGTCGCCGATGATATTTTTGAAAAGGCTTTTTGTCAACCAGAAAACCTAAAAGTACGGGGAAAATTTATTAATTCCCTCAATGATTATCGCCTCAAACAGCAGGATTTAATGGAAATTTACCTGCGATCAATGAATCTGCCTACCCGCAGCGAAGTCGATGAAATTCATCGGACTATCTATGAATTACGCAAAGAGGTAAAAAGTCTCAAAAAAACTTTAGGAGAAAAAAAGCAGTAGAAAGTAACAATTAGTTAATTGTACTTGACAATCAGGTAAGTTATCAGGAGTCAGGATTCAGGATTCAGGAGATAGGGTTTTAGGGTTTTAGGGTTTTAGTTGAAATTCCCCCACCTCCCCACTTCCCCACTTCCCCACTTCCCCACTTCCCCACTTCCCCACTTCCCCACTTCCCCACTTCCCCACTTTTCTAGGAGAATTAAATTATGTGGCCATTTTTGACGCAAGTGAAACTGGAAGACTTTACCCAAGATTATCTAGAATTAACTCAGAAAAATCTCAAAGGTTTAGACAATCTCAAACGAGTTAAAGAAGAAGATATTCAGTGTGGAGTCTCGGAAAAAGAAGCAGTTTATCGGGAAGATAAAATCATTCTCTATCACTTTAAACCCGTGGTCGAAAAACCCTTCGAGATTCCCTTGCTGATGGTTTATGCTTTGGTCAATCGTCCCTACATGGTAGATTTACAGGAGGGGCGTTCTTTAGTGGCAAATCTGCTGAAATTAGGCTTAGATATCTACTTAATTGATTGGGGATATCCCACGAGGAGCGATCGCTGGTTAACCCTTGATGATTATATCAATGATTATGTCGATAATTGCGTCGATTTTATTCGTCAAAGTCACCATCTCGACAAGATTAATCTGTTAGGAATCTGTCAGGGAGGAACCTTTAGTTTATGCTATAGTTCCCTCTATCCCGATAAGATAAAAAATCTGGTGACAATGGTGACACCGGTGGACTTTTATCAAACCGAGACCCTCTTAAATATGCGCGGGGGATGTTCCTTAGGCTCCGAAGCATTAGACATCGATTTAATGGTAGATGCTATGGGCAATATTCCGGGAGATTTTCTCAACTTAGAGTTTCTAGAATTGAAACCTTTGCAGTTAGGTTATCAGAAATACCTTGATTTTCCTGACATCATGGAAGACGAATCAAAATTAGTTAATTTTCTGCGTATGGAAAAATGGATTTTTGATAGTCCCGACCAAGCGGGAGAATCCTATCGACAGTTTCTCAAGGATTTCTATCAGCAAAATAAACTGATTAAAGGGGAAGTGATGTTAGGAGATAAACGGGTAGATTTACACAATCTGACCATGCCAATTCTCAATCTTTATGCGGATAAAGATCACCTTGTACCTCCCGCTTCTTCCCTCGCTTTAGGGAATTATATCGGTACTTCTGACTATACCGCTTGTGCTTTCCCGGTCGGACATATCGGAATGTATGTCAGTGGCAAAGTGCAACGGGATTTACCCCCCGCTATTAGCGATTGGTTAAAAGCAAGAGGTTAACAATCCTAGAAAATATCCCCTTTTCCCAGTTTGGGAGAGGGGTTTATAGTAGTCATGTGGCCAATCCACTCTAGGAGAGGAACCTAAAGCTTATCTGTTGGCGTTCTGAGTTAAATTAGCGTGAAATTGTCGGTAAGTAATGTGCTTTCAGAGTTACGCTGATCGATCGCGCACCAGAGATTACTAAGTTTAAGGTTCGGCAATCTGGCATAATCCGAGCTATCTCTGGCATAATCCGAGCTATCTGACCTACTTGACCATTTGACCTGTGATCGCAATGAAACCCGATTCCCACAACAAAACGATATTTAGGAGCATCTGGGGATGGAAAGGAAAATCTGGTCGCCTACCACAGACCGCTCCTTCTGTTCCCCCATTATCATCTACAAAACTGATTCAGCTTGCTCAAGCCAACATAGAAGCAGTATTAGAAATGCTTAATACCTCTTCCGAGGGATTAAGCGAACTCCAGTCCAATCTCCGACTAAGCAAAATTGGGTTAAACGAGATCGCCCATGAGAAACCACCGAAGTGGTATGTTCAGTTGTTGAAGACGTTTCAAAATCCGCTGGCGATTTTATTAATTATTCTGGCAGTTATTGCTTTATTAACTGAAGATGTCAGAGCCGCCGTAATTATTTTTAGCATGGTGATTTTCAGTGTTATTCTCCGCTTTTCTCAAGAATTTCGCTACAGCCAAGCAGCCGAAAAACTACGGGAAATGGTACATACCACTGCCACTGTGAGCCGAAAAGAGCCCCGGAAAGATATTTCTCCCAGCTTGGCACAGGATATGGGTTTGATCCTCAATCTTGATGTTCCAGACCGACAAGAAATCCCCATTAAATTTTTGGTACCCGGTGATGTAGTTTTCTTGGCGGCTGGAGATATGATCCCGGCGGATGTGCGCTTAATTACGGCTAAAGATTTGTTTGTGAGCCAAGGTACTTTGACTGGGGAGTCTTTGCCTGTTGAGAAACAACCCACGTTGCCCAACGATCAGTTACAAAGCCAAAATCCCTTGGAATTGGCCAATCTTTGTTTCTTAGGCACAAACGTGATCAGCGGCACAGGAACAGCCGTTGTCATTGAAACTGGCAGCAATACCTACCTGGGTTCTCTGGCGAAAACCCTGGTGGGTCGGAAAACCATGACCAGTTTCGATAAGGGCGTGAATGATGTCAGTTTACTGCTACTGCGTTTCATGCTGGTGATGGCTCCGATTGTTTTTCTGATCAATGGTTTGATCAAAAAGAACTGGGGAGAGGCTTTCTTTTTTGCCCTCTCGGTAGCGGTGGGTTTAACCCCAGAGATGTTGCCAATGATTGTGACTGCAAACCTAGCGCGGGGAGCGATCGCCATGTCTGAGAAAAAGGTGATCGTCAAGAATATCGATGCTATTCAAAACTTTGGGGCGATGGACATTCTCTGTACCGATAAAACGGGAACCCTCACCCAGGACAAAATTGTCTTGGAAATGCACTTAGACATTTATGGGGAAGAAAATGAAGAGGCTCTAGAATTTGCCTTTCTCAATAGCTTCTACCAGACAGGTCTGAAGAATCTGCTTGATGTAGCGGTACTAGAACATATTGAACTCCACGAATCCTTAAAAGTGGAACATAAATTTCTCAAAGTTGATGAAATTCCCTTTGATTTTCTCCGTCGTCGTATGTCCGTTGTGGTGGAAGAAGAAAACCACCACCATGAACTAATTTGCAAAGGGGCTGTTGAAGAAATTCTTCAAGTCTGTACGCAGGTCAAAGTAAATGATCAGATTTTGCCCGTTGATGCTTCGATCCACGCACAAGTCGCTCATTTAAATCAGGAACTCAACGAAGATGGACTAAGAGTGATTGCGCTGCCCAGCAATGCTCTAAAGTTGATAAATATCAATCTAACAAAAACTCAAAGCCTTAGTATACAAGCTTTACAAGCATGAGTTGTTGATAGTTTTACATGACAGGTTCGGTAGAGCCATAAAGAATTACCCTTAGACCAACGCAGTTACTCCGTTGCCGATGAACAGGATTTAATTTTGATCGGTTTGATTGCATTCCTCGATCCACCTAAAGACTCGGCAGCCCAGGCGATCGCTGCTCTCAATAACAGCGGTGTACAGGTAAAAGTATTGTAAAGTTTCAATACAAATATGGTCATATATAGTTATTCATGGTAATATGTACAGACAAAACTATCGGACTAGGCAAAAAAACAGGAATAAGTTATCGAACGGCTTGGAGGTGGTGGAAACAAGGGAATTTAACAGGCTATCAATTGCCTTCTGGTACAATTATCACAACGGATGACAACCCTTCAAAACCCGA
>NZ_SFBY01000151.1:0-4558 GCF_007095505.1 Microcystis sp. M_QC_C_20170808_M3Col | reverse complement strand
CAAGCATGGGAGTTTAAATCATCAACAAATTTCAACTCTTTCCTTAATGCTGTGTTGTACCGAAATAACTCGGTTTTGCCAACACCCCGATTATCCATCCAATAACGCAGGACTTTATTACGAACAAATTGGGTTGTCCGTATTGCCTCATTAATGGCTTCTATCTGATTAGGTTTTGGCTTAACTTTGTATTCTAGTACAAACATTTTGACGATGCTCGACCTACTATCAATATCTTAACACAAAATTCTTTAAGTTGACAATACATATTTATTTAAAGCCGCCCGACCCTACACTAAAGGGCGGGGCTTGTACCCAAATTTTCGGTCAGACTTTCTCGGTTTTGTCCTCTCTTCTATGCAAGAAACCGATAATAAATCTCAAAATTGTGCATCGGACTTCAGTGTATCCTTAATTCTCTCGGTATAACCGAACAGAAAAGTATATGCTAGGCTACATTTAATCTAACCAAACCAAGAGAGCCGAGTTTTTTGTTGGAAGTGAAACTGCCTCATCCTGAAAGTACCATCATAGATGATCACAAACTAACTGGTTATTCCCTAAATCTAAATCATGCCGATGGACGGCATAAAGCCCGTGTTTTTAAATCCGCCTTAAACTTAGATATTGATGACGTTCAATTTCTTAAAAACGCACTCTTAGAAGCCGTTAAAACCTGTAATGCTATTCCCGATAAAATCAATCAATATGGACAAAAGTATATTATTGACTTTCCCCTAAATCATCAAAACAAAACAGCTATTATTCACAGTGTTTGGATAATCAGAAATGATGAAAATTTTCCCCGTTTAGTTACTTGTTATGTACTTTAAGGAGATAAGGAGATAATGAAATGAAACTCTTAGATGTGGTTGCTTTATTAGAAGACTTACCCCAATTGGGATTATATCGCGGGCAAGTGGGAACAATTGTAGAAGTCTATGAGCCAAATGTTTTTGAAGTTGAATTTAGCGATACTTCTGGCCTTGCTTATGCTATCGAAATCTTACAAGAAAATCAATTAATGTTATTACATCATTCTCCCTTAGAATCCCAAAAATTAACCGCTAAGTAGCGGTAAGCTGTTGACTATCTCAATCACTCGTTAAGACTGTCTATGAGAGGGGAAAAGGGAGCTTTTTTTCAGTGATCAGTAAACAGTAATCGGTGAACTGAAAACTCACATCTGATAACTGATCACTGATCACTGACTTGTGAGGGCGCATCAGCGATCGCACAGTAGGGACGACTATAACAAAGGGGTATTTCCAGGTCGTGTTGTTCCAAAAATTCCCGATTACTTAAAATCTTAGCGGTTTCTCCCTCTCCCACCACCTGACCACGACTTAAAACCACCGTGCGATCGCATAGTTCTAAAGCCAGATCGAGATCATGGGTGGCGATGACTTGGGTTTGGGGTAAAGTGGCTAACAGTTGTATTAATTGCCGACGGGATCGGGGATCCAGTTGGGCGCTAGGTTCATCAAAAACTAAGACCTGCGGCAACATGGCTAAAACCCCCGCAATGGCCACGCGTTTTTTTTCACCCCCCGATAGATTCTGACTGTTTCTCTTACCGTAATGCTTGGAATCCAATCCCACCGCGTGTAAAGCATGATGACAGCGATGGTTTAAATCCTCTCCGCGAATTCCCTGATTCATCGGGCCGAAAGTCACATCTTCCCAGACAGTGGGCATAAATAGCTGATCGTCGGGGTTTTGGAAGACTAAACCGACAAAATTGCGGATATTTTCTAAATTCTCCGGTTTAACTTGGTAGGGACCGACGGTGATTTTACCCGTTTGCGGCGGGAGAATACCGTTAAAATGCAATAATAAGGTGGATTTTCCCGATCCATTGGCCCCGACCAAAGCCACCTTTTCCGTAGCTTCAATGGCTAAATTAATACCTTTTAACGCTTCTGTGCCGTCAGGATAGGTATAAACTAGGTTTTCAATAAAAATCGGGTTGTGGTGCATGAAAAACGAGACTTTTATCTGAGTAGATGTACCATTTGACCCCAGAGGATCAGAATTACTGTGCCAATTATAGCGAGATAATCGTTCAGCTTGCTTTGGGGAACCTGTACAGAAGGCAAGGAACCAGTGTAACCCCTCGATAACATGGCTTGATAAATGCGATCGCCACGTTCGTAGGTACGGATAAATAAAGCGCCGATCATGTGTCCCACTAGCAACCGTTGCCATCGGGGACTACTCATTAAATTGCGCGCAATTGCTGCCCTTCGCATGGAATTAAATTCAGCGATCAAAACAGCTAGATAACGGTACATAGAAGCCAAAATTGCCACCAATAAAGGGGGGGTTTTTAGGGTAACTAATGCTTGCAACAGGTCAGGAATCGCTGTCGTTAAAACCAGAATATTGACCGTACAAAGACAGAGAAAAGCTTTTAGGGCCACACTGCCTAACACCAGCAATCCCTCGCTAGTTACCCGCAAAAATCCCCAAGACCAAAGAATTTCCCCGCCATCGCGAAAAAGAGTTCCCAATAAAACCACACCGATAAAGACAAATTCGATCGCTACTCTTTGTAAAAGTACGGCAATAGTCACCCGACTGATCAGAATTAAAATAATTAATCCTAATCCGTAAATCGCCCAAGTTCCCCAACTACCATTCGGCGTTAAGGCTGTGGCAAAAACTAACAAAAGAGTAACTAAAACCCGGGTATGGGGCGCGAGTCTCTGCCAAAAACCGAAATTTTGTCCCTCATTTTTGCGAGAAAAAGTAGCAATGTGTAGCATTTATTCAGTTATCAGTGATCAGTTATCAGTTATCAGTTATCAGTTAGAAAAGGGATATAGGGATATAGGGGTTTAGGGAAATTTCAGCTAAATGCCCCACTTCTCGACTCCCATATCCTTATTCCTGATTTTGGGATTTTGCAATCACTAATTTACCGATACCCCAAGCGATGCCGAAAGTGGCAAGAGTTCCCAGAAAACCGGCCAGGGGAGTGGCGATACCTTCGGGAACACCTTTGAGGGCATAACCGTCAAAAATTCGGGCGAAAGGTAATTGACTACCTAGGGCGTTAGGGTCTTCTTTTTTGCTAAATTGCAAGTCTTCCGCCACTCGATCGAGTCCGTCGGGATCGGGACTGGCAAAGGGAGAAAGAAAAACGGCGATAATTAGGGAACATACTAGGCCAATCAGAAAAAATTGGCTATTTCTGCGAATATTCATCGAATTAATTGCTTTATTGACGAGAAGCGTAGGAAGAGGGAACAGAGGTATTAACGGAATGGGGCGGATCGTAGAGAAGATCGGGACGGGTTCGCCAGATATAACCGACAGCGAAAACGGTAATCACCGCTTCCCCGATGCCGATGAGGATATGCCAAGATAACATGGCAAAAAGGGCGACTAAAGGCGGTACAGTGCCAGATAAAGCCAATTGCAGGGCGCAAGCCAACGCCGCCACCACCACACTTGTCCAAGCGGCCAGGGCAACAGCGATCGCCATACTGCGCCAACTATTAAAACCGAGGGCTTTTCTAATCCCCAGATAGAGATAATAACCGCCAAACGTCCCGATCAAACCCATATTGACGATATTCGCCCCTAAAACCGTTAAACCGCCATCTTGAAAAAATAAAGCTTGAACGATAAAAACCACCGCCATCACCAAAGAACCCGCCCAGGGACCGAGTAAAACCCCCGCAAGAGTCCCCCCTAATAAATGTCCGGAGGTTCCCCCCGGAATGGGAAAATTAATCATCTGGGCGGCAAAAATAAAGGCGGCACAAACTCCCATCAAAGGTACAGCCCGTTCAGCGTAGTGACCGCGCACTTTTTTGAGAGAAAAGCTAATCAGGACGACGGCAATTATCCAAGTAAATAGACTCACCGATGGACTCAAAAAGCCGTCAGGAATATGGAGGGCGAGATAAGGGGTAAGGAGAGGGTGAAACAAACCAACTCCCAGAAAATTAACAGACATTAAAACTCAGTCTCCTTGGCAATTTGGGTTAAAGATTTCAATAGAATTGTCTCCCTAGGACGGAAAAGTCCTATCTTTTAGTAGATAACTAACCGCTTCATTCTACAATGCTCTCTCTGGGGATTTAAACCCTTTAGCTTCTTAAGAATTTCTGTTATTTTGCCAGCCGTCAGGGTTTAGCTATCAGCAAAAATCTGAATTATTCTCAAGCACTCAAATTATTTAAATTATTATTAATTTTTCGAGTTTTTTTTAGTTTTTATGCTAGGACTCAATCAGTTATCAGTTATCAGCTAGAAGAGGCTAGTGACCACTAACCACTAACCACTAACCACTATTCACTAACTAAGGTCATGAGTTTTAAGTAATATTATTCACTGATCGAAAATTTGGGTTAAAACCCCGTCCTTTTAGGACGGCTTTAAGCTACAATGGAAAAAGCGATAATCAAGCTAAAAACTGAACCTTGACCACAGATAGTAGGGGGTTTCGTTCAGAAAAGACTTCAAATTCGGCCTTGAACGAGTAAAACTTTCTAGGAAATAAGGTTGAACATTGGATTTTTTCGACTTGTTCAAAGTGGCCGTCCGG
>NZ_SFBY01000150.1:0-10078 GCF_007095505.1 Microcystis sp. M_QC_C_20170808_M3Col | reverse complement strand
TTAACCCTTTTGTGCCTTAAGTCCTTTCCTGTATGAATTTCAGCTACTTTTGAGCGTAGTTGCTCTCATCGAATTTTATTTTAAGTTAATTATTTGCATAACAATTCCCGAAGAGCCACTTTTAGTAATCATTACCAGTAGATGAAAAAATTTTGATAGATGTATTAATTCTCTCTAAAGCCTTATCTTTTTGATAAATACCACCAGCTAAATTTTTAGTCAAAAATGGTTCAGATTTTATTAATCTAGAATACTTGTCTTGTAATTCACTATTGGAGAGATTGACTAAAGTATCTAAATTTTTGGCAACTCCTAAGAGAATTCCCTCAGCAATAACTTTACTGGTTTTGAGAGGTTCCTTTTTGAAGATTCTATCATAAATCAAGTCAACAGTTTGCTTAAATAATTGATCTTTATCTTGAATAAAATCTTCGTGAGCAAATCTATATTTATACATATAATCATTTAAAAATCCTGTCAATTTCCCCTTGTAGTTGTTGTAGTCATCATAAAAAGCAAAGAAACGAAGCACTAATTCTTCATCTTCAAATCGAGATGCTTTTTGCTGCTTTCGATCCATCAGCAAAAGCCAGTTTTCATATTGAGCGCATTCTTTTAAAAAACTATTAAACTTGCCATTATAGATACAATTTCTGATCTCCTGATTATTGAGTTTTACTCCACCGGTATTTAAGCGATGGAAAATGGTAAAAATATAAGTATTATGAGCTTTTTCGCTGGAGTCATAGCGAATCATGGTGATGGGAATAGTCATATTTTCTACGCGTTCATATAATTCTTCATGCTGAGTTTTTATTTCTTCAACTGTTTTTCCAGAAATAGACGAATCTACATCAGCTAATTTTGATAGCTTCCAATTTTCAGTAGTTAAAAATTTGACGATGGTACTAATTCGTTGTAATCCATCAATGATATAGCGTTTATCTGTCTTATAGTCAAGACTAATACACATACTAGGAATCGGTAACTGTTTCATTAAACTATCAATAAAACGAGTTTGTTGTGCCTCACTCCACACCACATCTCTTTGAAAATCTGGATCGATAACCAATTGTTTTTTTTGATACATTCTAACTAGATCAGAGCAGGAACGCTGCTCATTATAAGCAATAATATCTACAGGAGGAAAATCCACATCATCTTCTTCCTCTCGATACTTTTCTTCTTCGGCTGCTAGTAATTTCTCTTCTTGACTGAGATAATTAACCATAATTTTTTTCCCTCCTAATATCTATAAAATCTCTAAAAAAGGCTCATCAGGTATTGTCCGATCAATACAACAACAAATCAGACCCAAAAACGAAGCCACTAACATCTTAACATAGAACAAAGAAACTTGCTCTACCAACTTGGTCAAGAGGGAAATTTATCTCTCGGATGCTATCTACTGAAAATTGGGATAAAACCGCAAGTGAAATCAATCGAGTGACCGAAAAACTTTTCCAAAAGATTCCCGTCGAAAAAAGAAAAACCTTTACTTGTGACAAGGTAAAAGAATTTTTTGGACATCAAGAGTTGAGTCAGAAATCAATTGAATATTTTCCCAGTTTTTCGAGCGCTTACAGTTAATTTTCGCTGGTTAGGGGGTTTAATTTTGACTAAGCGATCGTTGGAGGGCTCTTCTAGGTTCTATGTGATCAGTTTAACTTACATAGGATCGATCAATCTTTGTGTCCTTTGTGTCTCTGTGGTTCCTTCCACCCCCTCGCTAGGAGAAATGTATCTTAGAATACATTTTACCCACCAAATCCAAGAGAGCCGTTGGAGAAATAAGTCAACATTTATGACGTTGCAATTCTTCATTAAGAATCACTCAAATGGTAGCTCAAGCTGCTTAAAGTCTGGATAGTTATCTATGTCCTTGTTTTCTTGCATACCCTTATCACCGACAGCACTACAAACTTCTCCCCAATCAGCAAAATATTCGTTAAAGTATCTGAAAGGGTATTGGCTGTACTTTTCTATATCTTCTCTGGTTGGTTTTCGCCCTATTTTTAGCGCTATATCTCTCACTTCTAGCTGTAAAGTTTTTTTAGAAACATCATATTTTTGTTTTTTAATACGATTAACTCTACTATTTTTAACCTGAGGAATAATATCTCTTTTAGCAAATGGATCAAGACCATTTTCTAACTCTATATGTCTTTGTTCAGCTAAAGAATGATACTGCTCAGAAATTTCAATGCCAATGTATCGTCTGTTCATGATAGAGGCAACAAGAGTAGTTGTACCAGAGCCATTAAAGGGGTCTAATACTACATCATTTTCCTCGGTAAATATAGTGAGAATACGTTTCATTAGTGTTGGAGGTAGTTGACATGGGTGATCTACACGTTTTGAATTATGCTTGAGTCTATGAATGTCCCACCATATATTAGTTAACGGTTCTCTATCTACTGTTTTATTTTTATTTCTTTTTTTTATACATTGCTCTCTAATACAATACCATTCTTTTAAAGAAAAATTATAATCATAAATACTTTCATTGCTAATTTTTTTAATTTCTGGTTCACCTTTGCTTAGGCACAAAATACCATAATGTGCAGGCATTATTTGTCTCACAGGAAGACTAAGACTTTCCCAAACTATCCAATTTTGAAATTCTAAAACTTCTTGGCTAAATTCATAGTATTTAGCCAAGTATATAGGAATATTGAGGAGTGCTAGAGTTTTTCCATTCTTTAATACTCTAGCCAGTTCATTGACCCATTCAATACACCACTTTATGTATTGATTATTATCCTGACAATCATTCCATATATCATATTTTTTTTGGATATTGTAAGGAGGATCGGCAAAAACAAAATCTATTGAATTATTTGGTAATAATCGTAGATAATTTAAGCAATCATCATTAATTAGTAGATTGCTTTTAATCAAATTATTTGGTTGTTTGTATATGACATTATTAGTTGTATTTTCTATAGGTTTTATTTTTTGATTATTGTCAATGGTGGCAAAATAATTTTGTAGATCTATATAGTACAGAAATTGATATGGTTCTAAACCAAAAAGATCCTTTATTCTTTCAAGAATATCTTGAGGTATTTTTTGATGAGAATAACTTATGTCCCTCCACACATCTGACATTAATGTTCCAAATGGACTATATAAATGTTTTTTACCTCCATAATCTTTTGTCGTTTTATTACAGGAGGGACAATAAGAATACTGAATTAAAGTTTTATTATGCTTTAAAGGTGAACGGTATTTAGTAAACATCGTCAAAGATACATGGTTATCTAACATATAGCTCTCATCCATTAATGCTTGACTTCTTTTGATAGCAATCCATAGCTTGAAATATGTAGATTTTTCTAAAAACGATATGACTTGACAGGCAATTTCTGCATTGGACAATATACACAATACACTTTTATCATCTAATTCATTTGCAAAACTAATTAAGTAATCTTTAAGATTAGATATTTCTTTGAGTTTACATTGTTTAATAGTCGAAAGATGAAGAAAATAGACATTAGATTTTTTGCCTATAGTTTGATAATTATCTTCTAACGCATCGGGCTGTATTTCAATAATTTTTAGTGGCAGACAATTTTCACTTTTGTGGGTCATTTTTAATTGAATCCTCCATAGTTTTAGCTAAACGCTTAAGATCATTTTCACTAAAGTTAACAACACAGTCACTAAAATCAATTAAGTCTTGTATAAAAGAACTTCTCTCAAAATTTCCCGCTCCATCAACTACATAAGCAACCTTATGGTGCTGTCTGTTTAAAATTTCTCGTCTATCTCTAGCCAATTTTCCTTTCCTTTCTACAACACTGTTAGTAGTAAATTGAAATGATACTTCAATACCCCAGTAAGGTGGTTGATCATGAGGTGGTATTCCCACTATATCAAATTTGGTTAGTGTTCTACCCTCATTTTGACTTATTCCTGGTATAGATTTTCTAGAAAAATCCCACTCAGGTAAATATACTTTCAATTTTTCTCTAATGTATTCTTGAGCAAGCTGACCCATTCTATTCGATTTTGCTCCCCCAGTAATTTTACTAACCCAGATGTAACGATGCTTAATATATTCTTCCAGAAGTCTAATGTTACCTATCATAGCACCAAGAATACATTTTTGTTCTATTTCATCAGGAACATTTATAGAGGTTGCCAAACCACCGAACATTATTAGCATAATAACATCTCGGATTTCTTGGCTAAGAGAACAAGGTTTTAATATCCCCTCCCCGTCCAAACCCAAACTTCTATTATTCCATGTAGCTCTATTTTTCAAAGAAACAAACTGGTATTGATAAATTTTGTCTCGAAATATAAACTCAAAATCTTTAGAATAAAAATCATCAGAAAGTTCTGAAGAGAATCGTTTTAAATTTTCTCCACCAATATCAGATAGAACACAGAGATGTTTTAAAAATAGATTAGGATAAAGTTCATCACATAGCTCTAAGGCTGTTATCCATGAGAATGGATCTTTAGATGCTATTCTTAATATACTGATAAAACTTTCTTGAGTTCGTATTAGCAAGGGAATTATACTAGATAGTTTTTCTTTTTCTGCTAATTCAACTGGCCAATATATCAAGGCAGTTTTCTTAAGATCGCTAACATTCATATTTTTCTTAATCTTGAATTTCCATAAGTTTAAGTTTGTATAAGCAACTAAGAGTGCTTTATTAAAAAATAAAGCACCCTTTTAATTTAGCTTAGAACTCTCCTTTTAAAGCGGCATTACAGCGCTCACAAATAGTGGGATCATCGGCAAATTTTCCCACTTGAGTGGAATAATTCCAACAGCGATCGCATTTTTCGCCGTCTGCTTTGACAATTCCCACCGAAACAAAGTCCGATTCTCCCTTATATTCTGCGGTTTGAATTGCGCTAATATCCCTGACTAATTCCACTTGAGAAGAGAGAAATAGATAACGCAATTCATCGACTTTATTCCCCGTCAAACTATCACAATTGTTGAATAATTCTAACTCCTGTTTTAAGGTTTCATCGGGAACATAAAGTAAAACTTTTGCCTCTAAAGAAGCACCGATCGCTTTATCATTTCTGGCAGTTTCCATCACCTTATTAACTTCGGTGCGTAGCTGACGTAATTTCGCCCATTTATCGGCCAATTCGCGATTATTCCAAGCAGGATCGATGTTTAGCCATCCTGACTCAAACACCGATAAATAAGGAGTTTTGTAGGGGAGAAATTGCCAGATATCTTCCGCTAGATGAGACAGGACAGGAGCGATCGCTTTAGCGAGATTTTCTAAAGCAATAGCATAGACTGTTTGACAACTGCGACGACGGAAAGAATTAGGATCAGAAATATATAAACGATCCTTAGCGATGTCGATATAAAAGTTAGATAAATCGACAACACAAAAATTCTGTACCGTCTGGAAAAAGCGGAAAAATTGGAAACTTTCAAAAGCTGCCGTAACTTCTGTAAACACTTCCGAGATACGATGTAACATATAGCGATCGATCTCTGGTAGATTTTCATAAGCTACCGCATCTTTAACGGGATCAAAATCATTTAAACTCCCCAGTAAAAACCTGGCAGTATTACGGATTTTATTACGGATATCTACCAACTGTTTGAGAATATTTTGACCGATATTCACATCATTGGTATAGTCCACCGAGGACACCCATAACCGAATCACATCCACCCCATAAGCGGGTTCTTTTTTCTGGTCTTTACCACCATTAATGATCACATTAGGATCGATGACATTACCCAGAGATTTACTCATTTTTCGTCCCTGTTCATCCAAAACAAAACCGTGAGTTAACACCGTTTTATAGGGAGCAATACCATTAGCAGCGACACTGGTTAATAAACTCGATTGAAACCATCCCCGATGCTGATCCGATCCTTCTAGATACATATCCGCAGGATAACTTAATTCTGGTCGAGCATTAGCCACTGCATTCCAACTAGAACCAGAATCAAACCACACATCCATAGTATCCATTCCCTTGCGATAACTGCGACCATTATCGCGATAACTGGGAGGTAATAATTCCTCTACGGATAACTCCCACCAAGCATTAGAACCCTTGACTGCGAAGATAGCTTGAACGTGATTAATCGTCTCCTCCGTTAACAGAGGTTCATTCGTTTCTTCGTCATAAAAAACAGGAATAGGAACCCCCCAACTGCGCTGACGAGAGATACACCAATCGCTTCTTTCACTGACCATAGAAGTGATGCGATTCTTACCTGTTGCAGGAATCCAACGCACCGAATCAATCGCTTCTAAAGCTAATTCTCGGAATCCTTCCACAGAAGCAAACCATTGTTCTGTTGCGCGGAAAATTGTCGGTTTTTTGGTTCTCCAATCGTAGGGATATTTATGCTGGTATGCTTCCTCTTTCAGTAACGCACCCTTTTCTGTCAGTGCTAAAATGATTGCTTCATTGGCATCTTTCAAGACATTTAAACCCGCAAATTGTCCCGCTTCTGCGGTGAAATTTCCCTTATCATCGACGGGAGAAAGTATCGGTAAACCGTAACGTTGGCCGACGATATAATCCTCCTGACCATGACCGGGAGCAGTATGAACTAATCCAGTGCCGGAATCGGTGGTGACATAATCCCCACCGATGAGAATAGCACTTTCTCTGTCAAACAAAGGATGACGATATTTAGTATGTTCTAATTCCAGACCTTTAACCGTTGCTTTAATCGTCAAAGTCCGGTTAAAAGTGTCGGCCAATTTTTCGACTAAATCCGTCGCTACAATTAGATAATTAGACTCGCTAGTTTCCACCACTGAATAGTTTAATTCTGGGTTTAATGCGACGGCCAAATTCCCGGGTAAAGTCCAGGGAGTAGTCGTCCAGATAGCGACGGATAAATTAGGCAAAAATGACGTTAAAACCGGGGTTGAAACTGACGTAATTGGGAAAGCAACATAGACACTGCGAGAAGTGTGACCTTCGGGATATTCTAATTCGGCCTCAGCTAAAGCGGTTTGAGAACTGGGACTCCAGTGAACCGGTTTTAGTCCCCGATAAATATAACCTTTCAGGGCCATTTTTCCGAATACGGCAATTTGAGCGGCCTCGTATTCAGGTTGTAGGGTTAAATAGGGATTTTCCCAGTCTCCCCAGACTCCATACCTTTTGAAACCTTCACACTGTTCTTTTTGCGTTTGAAGGGCAAAATCGTGGGCTTTCTGACGTAATTTCAAAGGGGTTAGACCCTCTTTTTCCGAGCTTTTGAGACTTTGTAAAACCTTCAGTTCGATCGGCAACCCGTGACAATCCCAACCCGGCACATAGCGCACTTTGTAGCCTTGCAGCAGTTTATATTTATTGATAATGTCTTTGAGAATTTTATTTAAAGCATGACCGATATGCAGAGACCCGTTAGCGTAGGGTGGTCCATCGTGGAGAATAAATAATTCTTTGGGATTATTTTGCGCTAATTTCTCATATATTTGCTCATCTTGCCAGAATTTCTGGATTTCTGGCTCACGTTTGCTGGCATTTGCTCGCATATCAAAGTCAGTTTGGGGCAAATTAACGGTATCTTTGTAACTTTTAGCGTTGGACATTCTGGCAAACCTATGGATATCAATCGTTTTCGGGATTCATTCCTAAATAACGTCTCTTTGAGAGTCGTTATTTCTATTTTGTCACTTGTAATATTTATATTACAAGTGACAATCATTGATCTATTAGTCTACCGAGATTGAGTCCAAGAGCAATGATTCCGAAAGGCTATAATTTAGTTATTCGAGAATGGGGAGCATGAGGACCATGGTGACGAATCCTAATTTTTTTTATGTCTCTCCAGAAGTGTATCTAGAAGGGGAAAGAGTCAGTCCGATCAAGCACGAGTACCGAAAAGGACGGATTTATGCGATGGTAGGGGCAAAAAAGCCGCATATTGTCTTAAATACTAATCTAGCCACTTTATTGAATATCCATCTCGATGATAGTCCCTGTCTTGTTCTCACTTCCGATATCAAAGTCCGGTTAGAGGAGGCAAATTGTTATTATTATCCCGATATTGCGGTGGTTTGTGACGAGAGAGAGATTAACAATACCGATGATTTTATTCTCTATCCCGTTCTGATTATTGAAGTATTATCGAAATCTACGGAATCCTTTGATAGGGGTGATAAATTTAGTGATTATCAAACCTGTCCCACCTTAAAAGAATACATTCTTATCCATCAAAACCAGATGAAAATCGAATGTCACCGTCGCGAGGATTCGGGAATCTGGAAAGAACAGATCTATGAAGCCGGAGATGAGGTAGAATTTACCCGTGTAGGATTCCGGGGATCGATCGCTTCTATCTATCGCAAAGTCCCCGGTTTGGTATGATTACAATTCTTTTTTGACATCGCACTTTTATGTCCCTAGGGATAGGGGTATATCTGTCTCCCTTTGCCTAAAAACCGAGATGATCAAGCATTTAATTCTATTTATCAAACCTGTAGGAAGTTTTCGTTTTGGGTAGCTGTTCGTCAATACCAAATTAGGTTATACTTTATGTCTATGGGAAGCGATCGCTGTTAGTTTCCCACTGCCCTAGGGAACAATAAACATAGCTGAAAGACAGCGCTTGATCATGTAAGGTCAGGGCAAACCCTAATTACTGTCATAATATTTCTCAAAAAAAGAGGAGAAAAAAGCAAGTTCTGCCTTTCTCTCCTCCAGTCTAGCGATTAATTACATTGAAACAGCAGTGAGTAATTTTTAATTACTATTCACCGCTTTAGTAAGCACCGTTATTTTTGGGAAAAACCACAACACCGATAGTTCTGAAGATTACCCAGATATCGGTTAACCAGTTACGCGAATTAACATAATACACATCCATCTGCACCCGCAGGGGATAGGGGATGTCATTACGTCCGGAAACTTGCCATAAACCAGTCAAACCGGGGCGAATAGTTAAAACTTTGTCGATGCGATTGCCATATTTCTGCAATTCTTCGGGAACTAAAGGCCGCGGACCGACGACGCTCATATCTCCTCGCAGGACGTTCCAGAATTGGGGAAACTCGTCTAAACTGGTTAAGCGGAGAAACTTGCCAATCCAAGTTATACGGGGATCGTCCTTAAGCTTGAAATTATCCTCGAATTCCGCCCGCAGTTGGGGAGAGTCTTCCATCAGTCTCTCTAATACCTTATCCGCATCCATTACCATAGTACGAAACTTGATACAGTTGAAATGCTGGAAGTTTTGACCGACGCGCTTCTGCACATAGAAGACCGGACCGGGGGAACTAATCGCGATCAATAAGGCTAAGATTAAATAAAGCGGCGAAAAGAAAATTAGAACCGATAGGGAGAAAACGATATCGAATAATCGTTTTGAGGTATCGCCGTCTAAAGCTATTAACCAAGATTTTTGATGCCGTCTACCAGAGACCGAAGGTTTGAACCCTCGCTTCATCAAAGCTTGTAGAGCCTTGACGGAGATAAGTTGGCTATTAGCAGTCATCTTACTCCTTCACATCACACACACCACACAGTACCCATGATAAAGCCACAAGACCGAAAAAACAAGTCTTCAGGCCAATAACTGGCACGGGCCATTTTAGAGCCTTTGTACTGAAAAATCTCTAATTAGGGTTTGCGGCAAAAAGTTTGTTGGTGGGGTTAGGAGTCAGTAGTCAGAATTCAGGAGATTATTTTTATTTATTCTCCCCGCTCCCATCTCCCCCGCTCCCCGCTCCCCGCTCCCTTCTCCCCTGCTCTCCTATGCCTTTTAAACAGGATTTAGTATTAAGCTAAGACGTATTTAAACCGCTTATTCTTAGATTAGCCGAATCTCCCCCCCCCCTCTTTAGGGTCGTTTCATTCTCTCAAATGTCATTATCTCAAATCCTTATCTGCCAACGTTTTTAGTCGATTTCTCGGAATAAATAGCTGAAAATTTTTAAAAACGTCGTGCTTTGCTTACCGCATAAGCGATTAAAGGTAGCAAAAAAAAGAGGTTCTTCGGTTTGTGTTATGTAATGGACGGGGGTTATAAGGGATGAAACCCTGATCTAGAAAGACATTGCTGCGATTTTTGCCAATTGTTTTCGATCTAGAACTAGCTAATCAATTA
>NZ_SFBY01000015.1:0-4099 GCF_007095505.1 Microcystis sp. M_QC_C_20170808_M3Col | reverse complement strand
ATCATAATGCAGCAATAAATATTCTTAAAAAAGGGTTGAAATATTTGGGAAATCATCTCAACGGTACTGTTGGGCAAACAGAAACCGACCCAAACGCCTTGGGAGAGTCCGGCCTCTGGGGTTTCAGTGGAGACATTGAGAATCTAAGCTGTCTCGTTGAACAAGGAATTTCTAACAGCGATGGGTCAAGAATCCCCCGTCACAGCGTAGCTTGACGGTGGGAGTATGTCAAACGCGGTTAATAGGACAAAATTAACCGGACATATCGAACGGAGTCTTTGATCTAGATGCTTAAAGACTGATTGAGGATAAAATACCCAGTTTCAATGGACAAGAGCTTATCTCATAGCAAGGAGAGAGTTAAACGGCTCTCTCCTTAATTATTGCTATTCGTCGTCGTCGTTGGCGCCAACTTGCTTGAGATGAATATGTTTTCTCCCCAAAGTAATTTCAAATTCATCTCCCGGTTTGAGTCCCATTTTTTTGGTGTAGGCCGAACCGATTAGGAGATTATTATTGGATTGGACACTGATCCGGTAGCTGGCCGAGCGCCCACCTCGTCCGTGGCCATTGGCACTGCTATCTAAGTCAATTCCCTCGGCATCGATTAGAGCATTGAGAAATTTCATCATATTAACGCGTTCAATACCATTTTTTGTCATGGTATAGTAGCCGCATTCCCGGGCTTTTTCCTCTTTGCTGAGGTTGCCTAGCTGTTTAACTTTCTCAATTAGTTCGAGGCCAGTCAGGGGTTCTGGATTGGTGGTTTTGTTCATTTAAGTTCGCGGCAGATAAGTAAAGGTTAGGGTCATCAAGGCTAGTCAAGGAGAATTGCTTCCCCCGACCAGAAACAATCGGGTTACGATTGCTCTCTACACTCATCTTACACGGTATAAACTAAAAATTATCACTTGCTTGAGGAAATTGATTGTAATTGATTGCACTGGATCTCTCGATCGAAATCTTAACAGAATTTATCAATGTTGATCGAGATGCTGAGGTAAGGGAGGTTAGTCTTTCTGTCATCAATGAGAGCAGGGGGTAGGATAGAGATCAAGAGGTAAAAATGAGGGATAATGAAGCTAACAACTAGGGGTCACTATAGTGTTAAAGCCTTGCTGGATCTTAGTTTACAACCGAGGGGAACTCCCGTATCGGTAAAATCGATCGCCCTGCGTCAAGATATCCCGGCCGCTTATCTAGAGAAATTGCTGATAGAAATGCGACGAGCGGGGTTAGTTCGCTCCTTTCGGGGAGCGCAAGGGGGTTATCAATTGGCCAGGCCGGCAAATCGTATCTCGTTGGGGCAAATTTTGGAGGCAGTGGGAGAGACGATCGAGCCATTATCAGGCTATCATCCCAAGGACGAACAGGCAGAAGATTGGGTGACATTTACTATCTGGAAACACCTACACGAGAAATTAAAAGAGGCCCTAGGGAAGATTACCTTAGCCGATTTATACTACGATGCCCGTAGCTGGATCGCCGCTAGGGGAGAGGAAACCAGCTTTATTGTTTAGTAGTTTAGAAGTTATGACAGCAACAACACAAGCAAAGATTTATGGGGGGGGTTGTCACTGTGGAGCGATCCGTTTTCAAGTGGCGATCGAGCATGAGCAAGCTCTAGACTGTAATTGTTCGATTTGTCAGAAAAAAGGCTTTCTGCATCTGATTGTTCCTTCAGCACAATTTACCCTCCTAAGCGGTGAAGATTTCTTAAGTACCTATACATTTAATACCCACACAGCCCAACATTATTTTTGTCGTGTTTGTGGTATTCATCCTTTCTATCGTCCCCGCTCCCATCCTGACGCTATAGATATAAACCTGCGCTGTTTGGAGGGCAATGTCTTAGAAGATTTTCAGATCCAGTTCTTTGATGGGGCTAACTGGGAAGAGAATATTGAGAAAATTCGGGATATCGATGGGAAAAGGGAGTAATTGTGAAGGAAGCGGCAACGGCGATTATTTTAGTATTAGGGGCGGTTTTAGATTATCTGGTCGGCGATCCTTGGGGATGGATTCATCCAGTGCAGGTGATGGGGGCGATTATTGCCGTTGCCACAAAAGTTATCCTTAATTGGACGCGGGAAAAAATTCGCCAACGTTTAGCGGGCATAATTCTGGGACTAGGTTTAATTATCTTGGCTGGGGTCTTAACTTGGCTAGGAATCCAATGGTTAGGTCAGGTCAATTTGCTCCTGAGTTACCTAGTACAAATGATTCTCCTAGCTAGTTGTTTAGCCGGCAGAAGTTTACGCAGGGCTGCCGAAACAGTCATCGCACCTTTACAAGCGGAAAATATCACCTTAGCTCGTTGCCAACTAAGTTTATACGTTGGTCGCGACACAGATAATCTCGACCGGGAAGAAATCCTCCGCGCCCTATTAGAAACCGTCAGTGAAAATGGTGTGGATGGAGTTACCGCGCCGCTTTTTTATGCCCTTCTCGGTGCTTTTCTGGGTGTGGGGCCAGTTCCCCTCGCTTGCGCTTATAAAGCCGCTAGTACCCTCGATTCGATGATTGGCTATCGTCGGCCACCCTACACCCATATTGGTTGGTTTAGTGCCAAAAGCGAGGATGTTTTGACATGGCTACCTTGTCGTTTGACGGTATTAACTCTCGCCCTAATTTCGGGCCAGCCGGAGCGGGTTTTAAGCATTTGTTGGCGCGATGCCCGTCGGGATCCTAGTCCTAATTCTGGTTGGAGTGAATGCGTCTATGGGGCGATTTTGGGGGTGCAATTGGGGGGTAAAAATCAATATCGGGGCCAGATTGTGGAAAAACCTTTATTGGGCGATAACCTCAACCCGATTACCGTCAAAACCGTCGAACAGGCTTTGAATTTAACTCGTACTTGTGTATTACTTTGGCTGGTGATTGCTGTCAGCTGCTTGATTGCTAGAGATTTTGCTCAATTGTAGCGACCACAGGCGACGGCGTTGACGGGGTTGACGCTGCCAGTAACGGATAATCAGGGAGAAGGTCAAGAATAGGGATTGCAGTATCTGTATCTGTCCCCAGAGACGTTGATAGTTTTGTCTGAGATAATAGCTTTTCGCCCCGGCGATGATAATATATTCCGGAGCGGGGTAAAAAATGTGGTGTAAACGTCGTTCCACCCGGTTTAAAATTTTGGTCACTCGCCCTAAAATCCGCCGCAATTGCCACAATTTCCAGACTAGAAAGCAATTAAATAAAGTTAGGCCTAGATTGAAGCCGAGGACAAAAAAGAACATGGTCGAGGCGATGGTCGAGTTATGCCAATTTTAACCCACATTCCCCACTTCAAAGTGTAGGGGAAAGAAATCTAAGACTAAATCCTGTTTAAAAGGTCGATTTAGCGTCCGAGGGCGTGTAATCCGTTAATAATTTCGGCACAGCGCTCGGTAACTGCCTGTAAAGCTTCTCTTTTGTTAGAAATCGGTGGCGGCAGCACTTCCCCGATGCGAATAGTTAAGGGGATACTATGGGGAAAAGAAGAACCTTTTTGAAAAATCTTTTCTGTCCCCCACAAACTGACGGGTAACAGAGGAACTCCCGCTTTAGCGGCAATCATCGCCGCGCCTAGTTTTGGTTGATGGATCAATCCGTCCTCGGTGCGGGTTCCCTCCAGAAACACTCCCACTGCCCAGCCCGCCGCTAATGCTCCCATCGCCGCCCGAATTGCCCCGCGATCACCACTGCCGCGTTTGACGGGATAGGCCCCATAAAGAGCGATCGCCTGTTTTAAAATCGGGATGGTAAATAATTCTTCTTTAGCCATATAAGCTACGGGACGACGCACGGCACAGGATAATAGGGGTGGATCGAAGTAACTGGCGTGATTGCAGACGATAATCAGAGGATGACGCCGGGGGACATTTTCCACTCCGTAAACGCGACCGCGAAAATAGCCGTGTAGGGTTGGGCTAACGATCGACCATTTAAAGAGATGATATAAAACTAAACTGGCAAAAGGTTCTCGCTCTTGAGGCTGGTTCATCGAAAATTTTGGGTGGGAAACCCCGCCGTTCTAGGTTGGCTTTACGTTAGAATTAAAAAGACCGTCTCGAAAACCAAGTGGGCGGACAGCACCTTGAAAACTCGGCTTAGGGGG
>NZ_SFBY01000149.1:0-9040 GCF_007095505.1 Microcystis sp. M_QC_C_20170808_M3Col | reverse complement strand
TGGCAATAATAACCGTCAGCACGTCTAACAACTCTTACCCGTTTAATCTGTTGTTCTGAATAATAAACTAAGGTTTTTTGACTACACCATAAATCAAATTCTCCTGCTTTAAAACCATCGGTGAACTTGATTTTACGTCTATCATCTGATAGTTGGTAGCCTGTTAGTTTATACTCAACCGAACGGCTATGCTTTTTGAACCGAGGAAACCCCTTTTTCCCAGGTATCTTAGCATGACAATTCTGGTAAAACCTATTAATTGATTGCCAGGCTCTATCAGCAGCCGATTGACGAGCTTGAGAGTTTAATTTATTCACCCAAGGTGTCTCTTTATTGTTAGCTAGTACCGCACAAAGTTTTTGGAGATCATTGCGGTTTGTCCCTTGATTGTCCATCCAATAACGAACACAAGAGTTACGCACAAACTGAGAAGTTCTAATAGCTTCATCAAGTTTTTGGTATTGTTCTGGTGTCCCGTTTTTTAACTTGGCTTCTACGACTAGCATTGATTAATCTTCGACCCTAGATAAATTAAGTATAACACAGTTTACCTACAAATGGTAGAATTAAAATCGTGCTTCGCGGTTGATATTCTGGTCGGATTTCATCCCCCGCTAATTTTAGTGAGTATCTTGTCGAAAAATCTAGCGGGGGCATTCATCCGACATTTTAGGTAACTTTTACAATACAGCCTATCATCTATATTCCGAGCAGATCAATTTTAACAATCAGCGATTTCCAGAAACCATAACTGAACCAGAAACAAATATACTACATTTTGCGATTAAATCTCCCTCTCTATAGTCCCTATCGGATTTACCCTCATACAGTTCAGCGAAACCTCGAAATTTTTTCTCAAAAAAGCTTGACAAAAGCCCTCAACTTGACATATACTTTCTAGTATAATGGGAATCCGTGCCTGCCTGCGAACAGCTATTTTTTTAAAGAAAAAAAGGAGTCAGGGAAAATCAAGACTCCTTAACTGAAGACAGTTTATTTATGGAATTGGTGGAGTAGGTTGCGAAATTCCGGAAAACTAATCTGATGATTATCGCGACCGGTATCGGCCTGCTTTGACATAGCTTCGATTTCCTTGTCTGTCACCCCCGGTTTGATCGCCTCAATACAAGCTTTCAAATCCTCAAGGCTAATTTGTCCCGAACCATCACTATCAAATAGACAGAATCTTGCCAATAAAATTCTTTCCTGTTGATCACGATCGCTCTCACTACTAAAAGATAGACGATCAAAGACCTGAAAAGCGCGGGCGATATTCTGCCATAATTGATGGGCCAGAGGACGATGGAGAATGGTTTCCTCCTCCTGACTGGTAATTCTGTACTGGCGACGCAAAGACTCGACAGTTTCCGTTTCTGCGGCCGGCAATTCCGTCAACAAATGCTCGATCGCCTCCCTGGAACCCTTACCGGTCAACACTTCCAGTAATTCCGATCCCACCTTGTGATCGGGGTCTTTTTTCCATGTCACCAACAAACTTTCTAACAAAGCATCGCGATAGCTCTGCAAACGCAACCAATCCTCGCGACTATACTGCTTTTCTGGATCGAGAAGTTCGGCCGATTCCACACCCAACCCTGTTAAAATTGCCTGATGTTCGGCCTCGGTAATCGTCAACTCTAAGCGCATTTGTTCTAGGATTTCGAGGCTGTGGCCGAAGTCAGTATATCCCTGCTCCAAAGCCTCTTTTAACACGGCTTTATAGGCTTTTAAACCCTTCTGGTGGGTGAAATCCGGCAGTATCTTGGCCAACACATAGACTTCATCCGCGTGCAGAGCATCCAGCGATCGCCGATCGAGATATTTAGCCGTATCGAGATCGAGTTTACCTAACTGTTTACGCAATCTTCCCGCTAGTCCTTCCCGTTGGTAAAGACCAGGATTTCTTGTCCAAGTGCGATGTAACCATAAACTACTCAAAACCGCCGGTAAAATACTAGCGAAATAATGCCAAAATTCCGGCAAAAGATTAATCCAAGGACGACCAGCGAAAATAAAGAAGAAATTGAAAATCAGAAAAGTTCCGACAGCAAAGACTCGATGACGGATAATTTCGGTCGGTAAGGGTGACTTTTGGCGGATTCTATAGACTTTGTAGGCATTTTCAACTTTTTTACCGAGAAAGTAACCCAAAAAAGTGCAGATTGCCAAAGTCAAAGGGACAGCTACCAACTTCGGAATCGCAATTGCCTGACCTGCAAGGTAAAAACCCGGTTTAAAGAGGGATTCTAGTTGATTTTCTTCGTGCGCCCAAGCTCCAGAGAAATAATAGTCCCAATTGCCAGAATAGAGATAATAATAGATAGAATAGCCAAAAATTAAGCCAAAATAACCATAATAAAGCCATTGGCGCTCTCTCTTAGTAATCCCATCCCAATAGGATCTTTCCGCATCGATATCGATACAGGGACTCTGACAGGCAACACAGGCACTTTGTTCGCTACCATCTTCCCGGACAATACGACACATAGATTGAGTAATCCCACCGCGACTGTCTTCGTGAGCGGTACTATTCAGTAAACCCCTCGGTTCACCGTAAATCCTTTCAACTGGACTCATGGGACAGAAATAGTTACACCAAGATTTGCCCCCATACCAATAACCAACAAAGATCGCCACTAGAATAGTAAAGATTAAAAAGCTGCCTAAGACTAAGCGATCGGAATTATCAAAGAGAATCCGTCCGCATAAACCCAAAAATAACAGACTTAATTGTAGATAGAGATAATTCCGAGCTAACCAAGAGTTTTTCGGCACTTTATAGATTTCATAGCGGACTTTTCCCGATTTATCGGTCTGTTTTTTCTGACGCTGTTTACCCAAAGCGCGCGGTATTTGAGAAAGAAAGGATAAAGGACAGATACGCCGCCAGAGTTCGTGACCGAAAACTAATAAGATAAAAATGCTACTAGGAACCACTATTCCCCAAAAAATCGGCGCAGCTAACTGATAGGAGGATTGGGGTAGGCAAACTCCCTGGACTTTAGTACACACATCGGGATCAACTCTCAGGGGACTAGCAAGATTGTTAGGATCGGTTAATTGTGCCGAAATCGGGTCAAAAAACAGAGAAAATATCAGAATTAACCAAGCGATGGTAACAACCCATCGCAGATAGTGCATCGAACGTTCGGGAATTTGTGCAAACATGGATCTGGTAGTGACGTTGAAGAGACTTTTAAGCGAGATTAGGGGTTCAATCCTCGAATTCTCAAGCTTTTACTTTAATAGCGGCGAAAAACTCTACTTTTTGACAGACTACATCACCGTTTTCTACCCCCGAGGAAATTCCCCTTCAGGCAGCAGGATGCGGCCTTGACAAATTAACAGTGATCCGGTAGGTGTGGGAAAATTGTCTTAAAATATTATCTACGCTGCTACTATCACTAAACTAGAACATTAAAGAGCGTATTGGCTTAATCCTTATAAAAAGTTAAAATTCTATGGCTGAAAGCTTGAACCATAAATCCGAAAAACCTTCTCCTCCTCCCGTCCCCCAAGAAAACCCTTGGCTAGAAGCAGTCAAAACCATTGTCACGGCTGGAATTTTGGCTTTTGGCATCCGCACTTTTGTGGCTGAGGCCCGTTATATTCCCTCTTCTTCCATGGAACCCACTCTCCAGATTAACGATCGCCTAATTATCGAGAAAGTTAGCTATCATTTTCAGAAGCCAGAACGGGGTGATATAGTGGTTTTTAGTCCGACAGCCGCTCTGAAAGCTCAAAATTTTCAGGATGCTTTTATTAAACGGGTGATTGGACTGCCGGGGGATAAGGTGCAAGTCAAAAACGGTCTAGTTTACGTCAACGGTAAAGCTTTAGCGGAAAAGTATATTGCCGAAGAACCTAATTATACTTTCGGACCGGTGACAGTTCCCCCCGATCAATATCTGGTTTTGGGCGATAATCGCAATAATAGTTATGATTCCCACGCTTGGGGCTTTGTTCCCCGGGAAAACTTAATCGGTCGCGCCGTGGTGCGTTTTTGGCCCTTCAATCGTCTGGGAGGACTTGACAACCCCGACGCTCCCACAAATCAGAATTAATGTCAAGAAAATAAATATAAAAATTCCCCCTAGTTTTAGGGGGAATTCGAGCATCTATTTGAACATATTACTCACGGAATTGTCCTCATGGATGCGCCATATTGCCTCCCCCAGAATCGGGGCAACCGGCAAGACTTTCAGTTGCGGGAAAAGATGTTCTTGGGGGACGGGAATCGTGTTAGTAACGATCACTTCCTCGACTATGCCACTGGATAAACGCTCGATCGCCGGACCAGAAAAAACCGGATGGGTGGCACAAGCATAAACCTGTCGCGCCCCCTTGGCTTTCAGTAACTGCGCCCCTTGAGCGATCGTACCGGCCGTATCGATCATATCATCGACTAAAACCGCCGTTTTATCCTTAACATCGCCGATCAAGTTCATCACTTCCGCCACATTATGGGTTTGCCGGCGTTTATCAATAATTGCTAGGGGAGCATCACTGAGTTTTTTGGCAAAAGCCCGCGCCCTAGCCACCCCACCCACATCGGGAGAAACCACGACGATATCGGGTAATTGTTTACTGAGAAGATAGTCCACCACCACTGGGGAACCATAGACGTGATCGAAGGGAATATCGAAATAACCTTGAATTTGGGCTGAATGCAAATCCATGGCCAACACGCGACTTGCCCCCGCTTCCGTGATCAGATTAGCCACCAGTTTAGCGGCGATCGATTCCCGTCCAGCGGTTTTGCGATCGGCGCGAGCATAACCATAATAGGGAATTACGGCGGTAATTTGTCGGGCAGAAGCACGACGACAGGCATCAATCATGATCAACAATTCCATCAAATGATCGTTGACGGGATTGCAACAGGGTTGAATTAAATAGACATCACAGCCGCGGATCGATTCCTGAATCTGGATGTACAATTCACCATCGGCGAAACGTTTACGAATCATCGGGCCCACATCCATGCCCAGATAACGGGCCACCTCTTGGGCAAGAGATACATTAGCGGATCCCGAAAAGAGACGGAGACGATTGCTGTCCGACGCGGCGGGAAACATCGGATGTCGCATCAAAGTAGCAGAATAGCTCACAGCAGATTCTTTACCCTCAAACTCAAGGCACTTTTTTCTATCATCTCAGTTTTGTTGAAAATCTGAGTGGATTTCTTTGTTAGATCTCGATCATAACCAATTCAGATCATCAACGTTTGGCTAACTTTTTCACCGGTAATTTACGCAGACGGATCGATTTCGGGGTAATTTCTACCAACTCATCTGGTCCGATGTATTCGAGGGCGCGTTCGAGACTCATATCCACGGGGGATTGTAACTGAACCAATTCATCCCCGGTGGCGGAACGATGGTTAGTTAACTGTTTAGTTTTGCAGATATTGATCTCCACGTCTTGGGGCCGGTTGCTTTCGCCGATAATCATGTTTTTGTACACTTTTGTCCCCGGAGTAATAAAGAATACTCCCCGGTCCTCGGCGTTTTTGAGGGCGTAGAAAGTGGCGACTCCTTCCTCAAAGGCAGTAATCACGCCATTGTAACGGGTGGCTAATTCCCCGGAGAAAGGACGATATTCCAGAAAACTATGGTTCATAATCCCCTCACCGCGACTCAGACGGATAAATTCGCCTCGGAAACCGATTAAACCCCGGGCCGGAATCACGAATTCCAATTGAGTACGGCCATTGCTGCCCGTCTGCATATCCTGCATTTCCCCTTTCCGTTGGCCGAGACGTTCGATACTCGAACCCACCGCTTCTTCGGGTACATCTAAAACGAGGTATTCGTAGGGTTCGCAGGGTTGACCGTTAATTTCGCGGTAGATAACTTGCGGCTGCGATACTTGGAATTCGTAGCCTTCCCGACGCATGGTTTCGATGAGAATGCCTAAATGCAGTTCTCCCCGTCCCGAAACCAGGAATTTCTCGGCAGAATCACTTTCTTCCACCCGCAGAGCGACGTTAGTTTCTAATTCTCGCATTAGACGATCGCGAATTTGCCGCGAGGTGACAAAAGTGCCTTCCTGACCGGCAAAAGGAGAATCGTTCACCGAGAAGGTCATTTGTAGGGTCGGTTCATCGACTTTAATTAGGGGTAAAGCTTGCGGGTCATCGGCTAAAGTTACCGTTTCCCCGATGTTAGCGTCGGCAAAACCGGCCACGGCGACGATATTACCGGCGCTGGCCTCGTTTAGTTCCACCCGTTTGAGACCCTCAAAACCAAGAAGTTTTGTTATTTTACCCTTGACAATCGCGCCCGTATCCTTTACTAAAGCCGCCTGTTGACCAGCTTTAATTACGCCGTTGTGGATGCGGCCGATAACGATGCGTCCTAAGTATTCTGAGTAATCGAGGGTGGTTACTTGCAGCTGTAGGGGTTTGTTAACGTCCCCAGCCGGTGGTGGAACGTGGTGTAAAATCGCCTCAAAGAGGGGCTGCATATCTTTGTCTTCCTCTTCGAGACTTTCTTTGGCGAATCCTTGCATCCCCGAAGCGAACAGAGTAGTAAAATCACATTGGTCGTCATCAGCCCCCAGTTCCACAAACAGATCGAAAACTTTGTCCACGGCTAGGTTAGGATCGACGTTAGGGCGATCGATTTTATTGACCACGACAATCGGTCTTAATCCCTTTTCTAGCGCTTTTTTCAGCACAAAACGGGTTTGGGGCATCGGCCCCTCGTTAGCATCGACAATCAGGATACAACCATCTACCATACCTAAAACCCGTTCCACTTCGCCACCAAAGTCGGCGTGACCGGGAGTATCGACGATGTTAATCAGGGTGTCTTGGTAACGAACGGCGGTGTTTTTGGCCAAGATGGTGATACCGCGTTCTCTTTCGAGGTCATTGGAATCCATGACGCAGGTGGGTACATCTTCCCCTTCTCGAAAGATTCCCGACTGTTTGAGGAGTGCATCGACGAGGGTGGTTTTCCCGTGGTCAACGTGAGCAATGATAGCAACGTTACGGATAGGCAGAGACATAAAATATTGAAGTAGTTTTAGGTTTATTTTTACAAGTAAACATTTCTTAATAATTCTAGCTTAGACTGACCAGCACCGTTAGCAAATCTTTATTTTTCCTTGGTTTCCCATCAGCAAGCTCTACTGCTTACTGTTGACAGACTCCCCAAACCCTAGGCAAGCAACCCACCCTCGCAGGAGTCCAGACGATAGAAAAGACGACTGGAGGCGGGGGGTAGGGGTAAATTGAAGCTAGAGTGAAAATCCTCTTGCACTTTGTAGGTTAAGCGGGGGGAAACTTGGCGAACAATTTGCGTCAACAGTTTATCACCGGTTTTTTGGAGAATGGAACGGGGAATTTTATAAACAAACTTGGGAAACTTAACCATAACATCCATCTGTAGTTCCCAGGTGACTTGGGTGATAACCGCCGGAATATCCCGTCCCCGTTGCCGAAAAATTGCCTGAATTTCCCGACTAGGAGAAGATAGCGGCATTTCCTCTAGTTTCATAATTGCCTGATAATCCACTAGATAGCCCAAAAACGGTTGATCGGGAATGGGGACACTGCGAGTATGATAGACTCCATTGACGGGAGGATCAAGAACTACAGCAATCTTCGGCTCTAGTTCATAGCCAAAAGCTCCATATTTACCGATGGTGATAATATAACCATTGTCGCCGAAGGGCAGAGTTTTCATCGGTTCGGCACAACGACAAAACCAACCTTCGTGAGCGCGGAGATAATCGGCAACCTTGTCCTGATTGCTATACATATCCATGCACCCAGCAAAATGGGTTTGAAAACCGAGAAATTGATTGTCTTCTTTGACTTCTACAGATTCGAGAGCTAGGGAGTTAATGGGGGGATGCTGCATGACTTAAAACCTGGAAAATGATAGTGCTAGAAACAGTTGGGGATTAACTGCCAAAGGATCAGGGAAATTTGTAGAATTGAGATTAGTGTAACGTATTGTTAAAAACCATGAGGTCAAGAAGCGATGAAAGCATTTGTAGCAGGAGCTACGGGGGAAACAGGACGGAGAATAGTTGCCCAATTAGTCGAACGTCAGATTCCCGTACGCGCTTTGGTGAGAAACCCAGAGAAAGCGGCAGAAATTTTGCCAGCAGGGGTGGAAATCGTCGTCGGAGATGTCCAACAGGCCGATAAGTTAGAGGCACTAATCGCTGATTGTAGCGTTTTACTATGCGCCACGGGAGCCCGACCGAGTTTTAATCCCACGGAACCTTTGTTAGTAGATTACTTGGGAACTAAAAATCTCATCGATGCCGCAAAAAAGAAAGGAATCGAGCATTTTGTTCTTGTTACTTCCCTCTGTGTATCCAACTTTTTCCACCCCCTCAATCTATTTTGGTTAATTTTATTCTGGAAAAAACAAGCGGAAGCCTATTTAATCAATAGTGGCTTAACCTATACGATTGTGCGCCCCGGCGGCCTTAAAAATGAGGATAATCTTAATGCAATTAAAATGTCATCCGCCGATACCCTGTCCGAGGGCAATATTCCCCGCACGAAAGTGGCTTCCGTTTGCGTAGAATCCCTATTTTATCCCGCCGCAAAAAACAAAATTCTCGAAATTATTGCTCCCTCAGATGCTCCCAATCTCGATTGGACCCAATTGTTTCAAAGTGTCACCTAAACAGTAATCAGTGATCAGTAATCAGTGATCAGTAATCAGTAATCAGTAATCAGGGATAAAGATGAAGATAAATAAATAATTAATTAAGTAGGTGGGTGGAATTAAATATAAGATGAACGTAGGTTGGGTTGAAGGATGAAACCCAACCCCCGCATGGGTTACGAAGTGCGCTAACCCATCCTACAAATAATTGTGCCTCCCTAATTAATTAGGGTCTGCTAGACAGCTTATAGCAAATTAGTAGTTTAAATGAGCCTAAACCCTTAAATAGGGTTTGCTGAATAAATCTAAAAACCTTATCCAACAAGGTTTTTAGACTTTTTTTCCCTCAAAAAGTGCCGACCCTTGGAGTGATTGGGGGGAAAATTCCGGGACTTTTTCCCTGA